>JBFGLX010000303.1:0-4493 GCA_041575955.1 Thermoanaerobaculia bacterium | reverse complement strand
GTACTGGCCGATGGTGAGGATCTCGACGCCGGCGTCCCGGATGTCGCGGATCGTCTCCAGCACCTCTTCGGGTGTCTCGCCGATGCCGACCATGATGCCGGTCTTGACCCGGCCGCCGTAGTCGCCCGCGTCGCGGCGCCGGGCGCAGGCGGCGAGCAGCTGCAGCGAGCGTTGATAGCCGCTCCCGGGACGGGCGCTTCGGTAGAGGCGCGGCACGGTCTCCATGTTGTGCGAGAAGACCTCGGGCCGGGCTTCGAGGACGACGTCGAGCGCCTCGGCAACGCCGCGGAAATCCGGCGTCAGCAGCTCGACGGCCGTTGCGGGGTTGCGCCGGTGGATGGCCGCCGTCACGTCGGCGAAGTGCCGCGCTCCTCCGTCCGGCAGATCGTCGCGGTCGACGGAGGTGATCACCGCGTGCCGGAGGCCCATGACCCGCACCGCCTCGGCGACCCGCTCGGGCTCGCCGGCGTCGACGCCGGGCTCGGGCCGGCCGGTGGTGACGGCACAGAATCCGCACCGGCGCGTGCAGACATCGCCCAGGATCATGAACGTCGCGGTGCCGTGCTCGCCCCAGCACTCGTAGATGTTCGGGCAGCGGGCCTCCTGGCAGACGGTATTGAGCTCGAGCTCGTCGACGAGACGCCGGACCCGATGGTAGCGGGGCGGCGTCGAAAGCCGGATGCGCAGCCACTCCGGCCGCCCCCGGCGGGGCCCGCGGGGCGGCGCGTCCGGAGGCGCCCCGATCTGGACCAGCGAGTCGCTCATCGTCGCAGTCTACAACCTCGGGTTCCAGCCTGATGTTCCCGCTAGTGGTACGGAAAGCACCGGGGTGCCCCAGACGGAGCCCAAAGCGCAGCGCCCCCACTCCGTCACCACAAGAGGAGACTTGCCAGGCCTTGTCGCCTGGCAAGGGTCTCTCGCGATCCGGTTGCAGAAGGGGCGCGAGCCAGCCCCGGACGGGGCGCCCTGGTCCTTTCCTTACCACCACTATCTTCCCGATGCGAGCCGTTGGACCGCGGCGTTCCCCCGAACACGCGGGCAGATTGTGGACGGAGTCCGTGCAGGCTAAGCTCGCCGTTCGACCAGGCGCGGGAGGGCGCCAGCCGACGGCGGTTCTTCCTCGGTGAGATCGTGCACGAGTTCGAGGGCATTCCAAACCACCGCCTCGAAGAGGCCGTCTCCGACCTCGAGGCGCTGGTCGATCGCTCGCCGATCCTCACCATCGCCGCCGTTCACGTCCTCAAGAACGAGCTCGGCGACGTCTCGGAGCTGACCCGCCGGCGCGAGATCCTCTACAGCCGGCGCTTCCTGCTGCCGGGCAGCTGGCTCCGCAACGTCCTGACCCGGCCCGCCCACGCGCTCCTGGATCTGCTCGCCTGGCTGGGTGGCCGCGACCGACAGCGCTTTCGCGACCGCTGCGACGCCCGCTTCTGGAGCGACGTCGTGCCGGTCCTCGAGCGACACTTCGGCGCGGTCGCCGAGCCGCTGATGAACACCGTCAACGAAGCGGTCATCAACTACGCCGAGTACTCGTTCCGGAGCTGGTCGCTCCGCCGCCGGATCGCGGTCCACGTGTTCCACACCGAGGACGACCTCGGCTACGCGATCATCCGCCCGCTCGGCGCCCGCCTGCGCGTGTTCGATCCGCTCGACCTCAAGGAGAAGACCGCCGAGACGCTCGAAGAAAGCCGGCGCGGCTGGGGCCACACGATCATCATGCGCCAGGCGCTGTTCATCAGCTTCGACAAGTCGCCCCGCCGGCGCGGGCTGATGATCGTGGTCGGTAGCGCGGAAGGGTAGCGTCGCGCCCGGCCGGTAACTTCTCGGCGCGTCCGTCCGGCGGGGCGCAGGCTCGAGCGGCCCCGGCCCCTACCCCGCCCGGCGCCTGACCCGCACCGCGAGCGCCGCGGCGTGGGCGAAGATCAGCGCCGCCATCACGACGTGCGCGATGTGCAGGTAGGAGAACGACCGCGGCGCGTCCCACTCGGCGGCCAGCGGCTCGGGCGAGACCACGAACAGCGGCAGGCCGATCAGGAGCTGCACCAGGAGCAGGACCAGGAGCGCGGTCGCCGTCGCCTTGAGCTTGCGCGGCGCGTCGTGCCTGGCGAGCTTGACCACCAGGGCGACCGCCAGGCCGAGGAGCGTCAGGGCGAGGGCGATGTGGGTGAGCAGGGTGGCGATGAACGGGCCCTGGCCGAACGGCGGATGCCTCGAGGTCGCGCCCAGGACGATCTGGAGCAGCGTCAGCCAGGCGATCGCCGCGATCAGCCCGGCCGCCGGCAGGGGCTCGCCGCCACCGTCCTCGACCCAGCGCCGCGAGGTCACGAGCACCAGGACGAACACCAGGACGAAGGTGACCTGAGCGAGGACGGCGTGCAGCGCGGCGAGCCACTTGGGCGACAGCCAGAGGACGACCAAGCCGCCCATCAAGACCTGCGCGAGGTAGAGCCCGACCGCCGTCACGCCGATCGTCCGCACCCAGCGGCGGCGCTCGTGACGCCAGAGCGCGACGCCCAGCCAGAGCATCAGCGCCGCGCAGACCACCGCCAGGATGCGGTGCGCCTGCTCGTGGGTGGCGTTGCCCGTGAAGTTGAACGGCAGCAGCTTGCCGTAGGAGAGCGGCCAATCGGGCACCGAGAGCGCGGCCCCCAGGCTGTTGACCGAGGCGCCGGCCGCCAGCAACAGCAGCAGGCCGATCATGCTGAACAGGGCCGCCCGGTTGACCGAGCGATTCGATTCCGGCTGACTCATCCGCTACCTCCCGCTGCCGGCGCCAGGTTCGCTTCGAGAAGCCGCTCGGGAAGGGGTTCGGGACGCCGGCCGAAGACCTCGGCGAAGCTGCCGATACAGACCTCGGCGACCTCGGCCAGCGCCGGGCGGCGGCCGGTGAGGCTCTCGATCGAGCACATCTCGACGCCCGCCAGACCGCACGGCACGATGCCGCCGAAGTAGGACAGGTCGGTGGTGACGTTCAGGGCGAACCCGTGGGTGGTCAGCCAGCGGCTGAGGTGGACGCCGAAAGAGGCGATCTTGCGCTCCCCCACCCATACCCCGGTCTCGGGCTGCGTCCGAGCGCGAGCGTCGATTCCGTAGTGGGCGAGGACTCCGATCAGGACCTCCTGCAGATCCCGGATGTAGCGGCGCACGTCGCGCCGGTCGGGGTTGAGATCGAGGATCGGGTAGCCGACCAGCTGGCCCGGTCCGTGGTAGGTGATCTGACCGCCCCGGTTCGATCGGTGCACCTCGATGCCGCGGGCGGCGAGGCTTCGCGGGTCCGCCAGCAGGTCCTCCGCCCGGGCGTTGCGGCCCAGGGTGTAGACCGGCGGATGCTCGAGCAGCAGGAAGGCCTCGGGGCCGTCGCCCGCCCGCAGCGCGGCGCGCAGTTTCTCCTGGAGCTCCGTCGCTTCGGCGTAGGCGATTCGCCCGATGAAACCGCAGCGCGTCAGCCGGCGCTCGAGCCCGGGGTGGTCGACCACGAGCCGATTCTAAGGCACCGCCGGCGCAAGTTGTCAGCTTCTTGCCGGCGGTGTTATCGTCGCCGGTCAAGGTCCCTTGCCAGATGACCGTCGCCAGAGACCAGGAGGGCGAGCACTCTCTAGACAATCTGCTGGGGGAGATCCAGCCAAGCCTCAGGGCTACGCTGGTCAGCTTCCGGATTCCGTACCAGGACGCCGAGGACCTGCTGCAGCAGGCGGTCGTGACGTTCCTGATCAAGCGCGACACGATCAGGGAGCCGGGCCCCTGGCTGGTCGGCACGCTGAGGAACCGATGCCGGGCCTACTGGCGCACGCATCGCAAGCGCCTCTACCAGTCCGTGGACACGGCCATCCTGGAGTCGGTCGCCGAGCTCGGCAAGCTGGACCAGGACCGCCGCGACCTGGCCAACGACCTGAACGGCGTGCTGGGCAAGCTGACGTCGCGCTGCCGCCTGGCCCTCGAGCTGCGCTACGGCCTGGGATGCGATCCGGCGGAGACCGCGAAGCGTCTGGGCTACCGCCGCTCCGGCATCTACAAGATCCTCGAGCGCTGCCTCGCCAGCCTGACGCGCAAACTGATCGCGGTGGGCCTCCTCGAGGGCCGGCCGGGAGCTAGAGAAAAGCGTCGAGCTCGGACCAGTTCTCCTCCTCGAGCGTCCGCTTGACGTCGTTCATGAAGTGATCGGCGTCGGCGCCGTCGACGATCCGGTGGTCGTAGGTGATCGCGAAGTAGGACATCTCCTTGATCGCGATGATGTCGTTGCCGTTGGCGTCGGTGTCGACCACCGGCCGCTTCTCGATCACCCCCAGGCCGAGGATCGCTACCTGCGGCTGGTTGATGATCGGCGTGCCGAAGAGGGTGCCGAAGACGCCCGGGTTGGTCACCGTGAAGGTGCCGCCCTGGACCTCCTCCGGGCGCAGCTTCTTGCCGCGCGCGCGGTCCGCCAGGTCGTTCGCCGCCCGCGCCAGGCCGACCAGGTTGAGCTCGTCGGCGTGCTTGATGACCGGCACGATCAG
>JBFGLX010000302.1:0-4496 GCA_041575955.1 Thermoanaerobaculia bacterium | reverse complement strand
CCTTCTGAAACCGAATCGCGAGAGAGCCTTGCCAGGCGACAAGGCCTGGCAAGTCTCCTCTTGAAGTGGCTGGACGGGGGCGCTGCGCTTTAGGCCCCGTCTGGGGACCAGCCGCCCCCCAACCCCGGCGCTGAGCGATCTGAGAAGATCGGCCGATGGACGAGCTGGCCGAAGCGGTCCGCGGGCAGAGACGCCCGCACCCCAACCTGATGGCCTACTGGGCGCTCGAGTCGCTGCTGCTCGGGCCGTTCTTCCCGTTTCTGCTGGTCCCCCGGTTCCTGCGCTTCAAGACCCTGCGCTACGAGTTCGACGACGAGGGGGTGACCGCCGGCTGGGGGGTGCTCTTCCGCCGCGAGATCAGCCTGACCTACGGCCGGATCCAGGACATCCACCTGGCCAGCAACCTGATCGAGCGCTGGCTGGGGCTGGCCCGCATCCAGGTCCAGACCGCCTCCGGCTCCGCCAAGGCCGAGCTGACGGTCGCCGGCCTCCAGGATTACGAGCGCGTCCGCGACTTCCTCTACTCGCGGATGCGCGGTGCTCGCAAGCTGGAGCGGGGCGGCGGCGGCAGCGGACCGGCGGCGGTCTGGCAGGAGACGGCGGCGGCGCTGCGCGAGGCGGCCGCGGAGCTCCGCGCGCTGCGTCTGCGCCTCGCCGGCGATGGGGACGGCGAGCCTTGAGGCGGGCGCTGCTGGCGTTCTTCCGGGTCAGCGAGCGCCCCGCCCCGCCACCGGGGTCGGGCGCCGAGCCGGCGATCTTCCGCGCCTCGAAGCGCTATCTTTACTACACGGTCCTCACCTGGATCCCCAAGCAGGTCGCCGCCTTCTTCGGACTGCTCTTCTCGCTGGCGTTCTTCGGCTCCTTCGATCGGGAACTCGTGCGCGCCGAGGGCTGGGAGCGCTTCATGGGCCTGCTCGGGCAGCTCGAGGTGTCGATCGGGCGGTGGTCGGTCGCCCCCACCGACTTCTTCGGCTTCTTCGAGGCGCTGGCGGTCGCCGTCTGGGCGGGCCAGCTCCTGTTCACCGCGATCTTCCTCAAGCTCTCCTGGGAGCTTCGCTGGTACATCGTGGGCGAGTCGTCGCTGCGCATCCGCGAGGGGCTCTGGTTCCTGCGCGAGCAGACCATGACCGTCGCCAACATCCAGAACATGAAGGTCAGGCAGGGCCCGCTGCAGCGACTGCTGGGGATCGCCGACCTGGAGGTCCGGACCGCCGGCGGCGCCGGTGGCCAAGGCTCGGAGGAGGACCCCTCGGGCGACTCCAGGTCGAGCTTCCACGTCGGGCGCTTCCGGGGCCTGGACGACGCGCGCGCGCTGCGCGATCGGATCCGCGCGCTGCTGGTCGAGCACCGGGGCGCGGGCCTGGGCGACGCCGACGATTCGGAAGGGCCGGCCGAGGCCGAGAGCGATAGCGCGGCCGAAGAGGTACGTGACGCCGCCCGGTCGCTGCTCGAGGAAGCCCGGGCCCTCCGCTAGCTCCATCGGAGCGCCCCCTCTCACCCTCGATCCCTCTCCCGCCAGCGCGGGGCTCTCACCCTCGATCCCTCTCCACCCCGCACGGGGCTTCGGAGAGGGACGCTAATCCATCGGATCGCCCCCCTCATCCTCGATCCCTCTCCCGCCCGCGCGGGGGGAGAGGGACGCCCCCGCCCTAGGCTGGCGGCGGTTCGGGCGAGGCCGTTTCCGTGAGGGAATCGCCGCTGGCGGGCGTCTAGGTGGTAGCGGCATGAGAACCGCGAATCGTGGAGGCCGGCCCCGGAGGCGGTCTCGAGGCAGGAGAGATGGCCGACGTATTCATCAGTTACGCCCACGAGGATCGAGCGAGCGCCGCGCGCATCGCGGCGGCTCTCGAGAGCCGCGACTGGTCGGTCTGGTGGGATCGTCAGCTGGTCGGCGGCCAGAACTTCCGGCGCAAGATCGCCGAAGCCCTGGCGGAGGCGCGGTGCGTGATCGTGCTCTGGACCGAGGCGTCGCTGGAGTCGAACTGGGTGCTGGACGAGGCCCAGGACGGACTGCGGCGCAGCATCCTGGTGCCGGTGCGGCTGGCGGACGCGCTCGAGCCGCCGCTCGGGTTCCGGAGCTTCCAGACGACCTCGCTCGAGGCGTGGCTGGCGGGCGGGGGAGAGCCCGATTCGCCCTGCCTGGCCGAGCTCTTCAGGGCGGTAGAGCGGGCGCTGGAGGGGACCGTTCCGTTCCAGCAGCTCGACCTCTCGGGCGACGGGTGTGCGACGAGCCCGGCCGGCGCCGCGCGATCCGATGACCGCGACCTGGGCGCCGGGAAAGACCGGAAAGAGGCCGCGGCGCTGCCCGAATCGCCGAGACGACCCGGCGTCCGAGCCCGGCTGCTGGCCCGGGCGCGAGCGCTCCGGCCGCGGCACCTCCTGACCACCCGAGGCGGCCTCGCCGCCCTGCTCGCCATCGTCTTCGTCCTGAACTACCTCGAGACCCGGCTCGAGACCTCCCTGGGCTGGAGCCCGGGCTGGCAGGCGCAGGTGCTCGACTCGTTCCGCTGGTTCGAGCGCCACCTCGAGTTCGAGTCCCACGATCTCGCCGGCGGCTTCGCGGTCGGCGGCTTCACCCTGTCCTATTTCGGCCTCTTCCCGTTGCTGGCCGCGATCGTCGCCGTCGAGCTCTATCGGAGAGCGAGCGTCGCCCCCTTCCGGGTGCTGTCGCTCTCGACCGGCATCAACTATGCCGTCAGCCTGCCGTTCTTCGTCTTCTTTCCGATCCGGGAGCGCTGGGCCGATCCGGCCTCCGGCGCGATGCTGCTCTCCGACCGCGCCTCGTCGACGTTCATCGAGCTGTTCCGGCCGTTCAGCGGTCTCGACAACTGTTTCCCGAGCTTCCACACCTCGCTCACCGTCGCCCTGATCGTCCTCGGCTTCCTGTACGCGACCCGGCTCCCCTGGTGCCTGGCGGGTCTCGGGCTGACGGTCGTGCTGTCCACCTTCGCGCTCGGCATCCACTGGCTCCCCGACATCGTGGCCGGTGCCGCGCTTGGCGTCGTCAGCGTGGGCCTGGCGCGGCGGCTCGATTCGAGGATCAGGACCTGGGAGCTCGATGCCGCCGCGGCCTGAGCCGACGGCGAAGGAGGGCAGAGAGATGTTGCACCTGGCAAGACCGATCCGATCCGAGCTCCTTTCGCGGGCTGCGCTGGCGCTGCTGCTCGTCCTGGCCGGCCAGCCCCTGGCCGCGGCGAACGAGGAGCTGGCGTTCATCGGCGTCAAGATCGACGACGAGACGGCGGGCGCCGACGACAAGCTGTTGAAGTACCTCGCCGAGAGCGAGGGGCTGCGCTTTCGGGAAGGGGAGCGCCAGCGGTCCTACGGCGACGTCATCGATGCGCTGCGCGGGGTGGCCGGTGCCGGTGGCGCCCTCGAGCCCGAGACCCGGGAGCGCTTCGTGGCCCGGGCGACGCCCTACGTCCTGGTGGCGGCGCAGCTGCTCGGCGCCCGGCTCGAGGTTTTGGCGACCTACACCAACGGCAGCGGCAAGACCACCTACCGCTCGAGCTTCGTGGTCAACCGGGAGCGCTTCGCGCCCTACGGCGAGCCCACGCAAGCGAATCTGCTGCGCTATCTCGAAGACGCCGAGCGGCCGGTCAGGTTCGTCTACCACGATCGCTTCAGCACCTCGAGCTTCTTCCTGCCGTCGCTCTTCTTCCGCCGCAACGCGGTCTTTTCGACCGAAGAGACGGTCGGCCAGGGGCAGAACCGGATCCGCAGCACGCGCCTGCCGGCGGCGGCCGCCGCCGAGGCCGAGGGCAGCAAGGACAAGCCGGGCAGCACCGATCTCGTCAGGGCGGTGGCCAGCGGCGAGTACGACCTCGCCGCCGTCTGGGACGGTACGCGGAGGAAGTTCGAGCCGGGCGGCTCGCTGCACGAAGAGCTCGGCAGCCAGGTGGCGTTTATCGAGCTGGACGTCGATCTGCCGAACGATCTGCTGGTGGCGCCGTCGACCCTGGATCCGGCGGTGCTGAGCCGGATCAAGCGCGCGCTCGGCAACATGGGCGACCGGGAGATCGAGGTGGGCGACTTCGCGTCGTGGAAGGGGCTCAACGACCCGCTCGGCCGCACCGCCTGCACCGCGCTCGCCACCCTCCGGATGGACGCCGAGGAGCAGCTCTCCTCGCCGGCGGTGGTCCGCATCGACACCGAGCCCGGCACCGAGGAGCTGGTTGGCGCGGTGGCCAACGCCGTCCGGCGGATGGGCCACGAGTACAAGCTCTACGACGAGGCGTTCCACCTCAAGCACGACGTGGTCTGGAGGCTCAGGAAGCTCCACGACGACCAGGTCGTCACCGCGATCGAGCTGATCAGCAGGATCGAGCACTCCGAGCTCGAAGACCAGGCGATTCCGATCAGCTTCGACTCGCCGGGCAGCCTGACCGACCGGATCGTGGACGTGGCCCGGAAGCGCCTGCACCGGATCGCCTACGTCTGGCCCTACCTCGAGGAGACGCCGACGGTGATCCACGATTTCGATTTCGTTCCCGAGG
>JBFGLX010000301.1:0-4528 GCA_041575955.1 Thermoanaerobaculia bacterium | reverse complement strand
GAACTGCTGGAAGTGGATCTCCTCCTCGAGCTCGCGGCGGGCGACTTCGAGGGTGGCGCCCTCGCGCAGCCGGTAGGTCTGCGGCCAGCTCGGCCACGGCTGGCCGTCGAAGCGCCGCTTGAGGGCGCTGTAGAGGGCCCAATCGGGCAGCCAGGCCGCGTATCCAGGGGCCTCGCCCAGGGCACGCGCCTCGTCGACCAGGGCGCGGTGCGCGGCGCTGCGGGTGGCGTGCTGCCAGGCGACCCGCAGCAGGGCCTCCTTCCAGTTCCTGACCGTCGCGTAGTCGACGCCATCGGGCGGAAAGTCGGGGCGGAGATCGAGCGCCCCGGGGGGCAGCAGGTCGCCGTCGACCAGCAGCCGGGGCGAGATCAGCGTGGCGCTACCGGCGAAGGCCGAGCATGCGCTGTACGGGGAGTCGCCGGGTCCCGGCGGCCCGAGCGGCAGCACCTGCCAGAGCGTCTGGCCCGCGTCGGCGAGCCAGTCGAGGAGGGCGGTGGCGGCGGGACCGAAATCGCCGATGCCCCATTCTCCGGGTAGCGACGTCGGATGCAGGAGGACTCCACTTCGCCGGTCGCGAGTCACGGTGGGCAGTCTACCGACTCGGACCGGGAAGTGTGGTAGAACTCTGCGCTCCGGGGGATCTCCGTTGGCCGCTTCCGACTCCTACGTTCAAGTCTCCGCGCGGCGAGTCGTCGATCTCGAGCTGCCGGCGGAGGTGGAGCGACTGGGCGACGTCGCCTACAACCTGTGGTGGTCGTGGAACACCGACGCGCGCCGGCTCTTCTCGGCCGTCGACGAGGCCGCCTGGGCGCGCTACCGCAATCCCGTGCAGCTCCTGCTGGGGGCCGAACGGGCCCGGTGGGACGTGCTGCTCCAGAGCGAGTCGTTCATGGCCGGTTACACCGCGCTGATCCGGTCGTTCGACCGCTACCTGGCGCGCGAGCAGGGGAGCTGGTTCGAGAGCCGCTGGCCCGACTACGCCGCCGGCCCGTTCGCCTACTTCTCGATGGAGTTCGGCGTCCACCAGTCGCTGGCGATCTACTCGGGCGGCCTGGGGGTGCTCAGCGGCGACCACTGCAAGAGCGCCAGCGACCTGGGCGTGCCGCTGGTGGCGGTGGGCCTGATCTATCGCTACGGCTACTTCCGCCAGACGCTCGACGACGACGGCTTCCAGCAGCACCACTATCCGACCAGCGACTTCAGTCGCCTGCCGCTCAAGCCGGTGCTGGCGGCCGGCGGCGGCGAGCTCCGGGTGCGCGTGCCGTTCCCCGGACGCGAGGTCACGGCCGGCGTCTGGCTCGCCCAGGTCGGCCGGATCCCGCTGCTGCTGCTCGACACCGACGTCGCGGAGAACGATCCCGCCGACCGGGCCATCACCAGCGTCCTGTACGTCGGTGGCCGGGAGATGCGGCTGGCCCAGGAGATGGTGCTCGGCGCCGGCGGCGCCGCCGCGCTGGCGGCGCTCGGCGTCGAGCCGGCCGCGTGGCACATCAACGAGGGCCACAGCGCCCTGCTGCAGCTCGAGCGTCTCCGGCGCGCGGCCACCGGCGGATCGGACCTCGACGCCCGCCTGGCCGAGGTCGCGCGCACCACCGCCTTTACCACCCACACGCCGGTGCCGGCCGGCAACGAGCAGTTCGACGCGCCGTTGGCGTCGCGCCACCTGGAGCCGTGGGCGGAGCTCCTCGGCGTGCCGGTCGACCGCCTGCTCGCGCTCGGCAACGCCGACCACGGCGAGCCCTCGCAACCGTTCAATCTGACGGCTCTCGGCCTGCGCACCAGCACCTTCGCCAACGGCGTCAGTCGGCTCAACGCGGAGGTTGTCGACGGCATGTGGCGGCACCTCCTGGCGCAAGCGTCGGGAGGCGATCGGAAGATCGCCGGCATCACCAACGGCATACACGTCCCGACCTGGCTCGGCATCGAGCTCAAGGGAGTGCTCGACGAGCACCTCGGCAACGGCTGGCTGGCGGGCGAGGGCGCCTGGGACGGACTCGACGAGGTTCCCGATCGCGATCTCTGGGAGGCCCACCGGGCGCAGAAGGCGCGGCTCATCCGCTTCGTCCGCGCCCGCATCCACCAGCAGATGGCGCGCAACGGCCGGCCTCCCTCCGAGCTCCGGCGGGTCCAGCAGATGGTCGACCCCGACGCCCTGACCATCGGTTTCGCGCGCCGCTTCGCCACCTACAAGCGCGCCGGGCTGATCTTTCACGACCTCCATCGCCTGCGGCGCCTGGTCGCGCGGCCGGGGCGGCCGCTGCAGATCGTCCTGGCGGGCAAGGCCCACCCGGCCGACCGGCCGGCCCAGGATCTGATCCGGCACATCTTCCAGCTCAGCCAGGAGCGCAGCCTGTGGGGGCGGGTGATCTTCCTCGAGGACTACGACATGCGGGTCGGCCGGATGCTGGTGCAGGGCGTCGACGTCTGGTTGAACACCCCCCTGCGCCCGATGGAGGCGAGCGGCACCAGCGGTCAGAAGGCGGCCATGAACGGCGTGCTCAACCTGAGCATCCCCGACGGCTGGTGGCCGGAGGGCGAGACCGGCGACAACGGCTGGACCATCGACGCCGTCGACGACGGCGCCGAAGAGCATGAGCGCGACCTCGGCGACGCCCTGGCGCTCTATCAGACGCTCGAGGACGAGGTGGTGCCGGCCTACTACGAGCGCGACGACGCCGACCTGCCGGCGCGCTGGGTGGCGATGATGAAGCGCTCGATCGCGACCGTCGGGCCGCGCTTCTCGTCCGACCGGATGGTGCGGGAGTACGTCGAGCGCGCCTACCTGCCGCTGGTGGGCGACCGCTAGCCTGTATTTCTCACCAGCCTTCTGCTGCGGCGTCGTAGCTGCCTGCATCCGCAGCGTTCGGCTCGCTCGGCTTCCCGACGTACTTCCGGCCTCCCGCATCCGATCCGGAGGGAGTAACCTTGGCCCATGCCGCGCATCCGGCTGCTGCCCGACCGTCTGGTGAGCCAGATCGCCGCCGGCGAGGTGGTCGAGCGTCCCGCCTCGGTGGTCAAGGAGCTGGTCGAGAACGCGCTCGACGCGGGCGCGACCCGGATCACCGTCGAGCTCGAGCGGGGCGGCAAGGGGCGCATCCGGGTCGCCGACGACGGCTGCGGCATGGACGGGGACGACGCGCTGCTGGCGTTCGACCAGCACGCGACCAGCAAGATCGAATCGATGGCCGACCTGGCGCAGGTGGCGACCCTCGGCTTCCGGGGCGAGGCGCTGTCGTCGATCGCGGCGGTGGCGCGGGTCGAGCTGGTGACCGCCGGCGAGGCGGGGGACGGACACCGGGTCTATCTGGAGGGCGGTCGGGTCAAGACGGCCGAGCCTGCCAGCCGGCCGCGGGGCACGACCGTCGAGGTCGCCTCGCTGTTCTTCAACGTCCCGGCGCGGCGCCGGTTCCTAAAGACGCCCCAGACCGAGCTCCGGCGGGCGCTCGAGGTCGTCCAGGGATACGCCCTGGCGCGGCCGGACGTCCAGTTCACCGTCGTCCACGAAGGCCGCCAGCTGCTCGAGGCGCCCCCGGCCGGCGACGACGCCGAGGGCGCCCGGCGCCGGGTGGCCCAGCTCTTCGGCGCCGCGCTCGCCGCCAGCCTGGTGCCGTTCTCGGCCCGCCACGGCGCCCACGATGCGGTGTGGGGACTGCTCGGCGATCCGACCACCACCCGTGGCCGCCGCTACTTCGTGTTCGTCAACCGGCGGCTGCTGCGTGACCGGGCGCTGCTCGCCACCTTCTATCGGGCGATCCGCGAAGAGTGGCGCAGCGACGACTTTCCCGCCCTGTTCCTGTTTCTCGACCTGCCGCCCGACGAGGTCGACGTCAACGTCCATCCGCAGAAGTCCGAGGTCCGCTTCCGCGATTCGCGGCTGCTCGAGCGCCTCTTCCTCGCCCTGCGCGACGGCGCTCGGGCGGCGCTCGGGGACGTCTCGGTGGCGCCCCGGCCGGCCACGGGGTCGCCGGCCGGTGCGCTCGCCTGGCAGGGGCTGGGCGGCAGGGGCGCGACGGGGGCGACGAGCTTCGGCGGCGCCGGCGGTGACGCGGCGGAGTCGGTGGCCGAGCCGGGGGCTCCCGGGCGGCTCGCCGAGGCGGTCTGGGCGCCGCTCGACCGCGCGCCGATTCCGCTCTCGGGACGCTCCGGGCGCGAGCGCCCGTTCCGCCTGCTGGGCCAGTACAAGGGCACCCTGATCCTGCTCGAGGGACCGGACGGTCTCTATCTCGTCGACCAGCACGTCGCCCACGAGCGCATCCTCTACGAGCGCCTGCGGCGCTCGCTGCTGGCGGAGACGGTCAGGTCGCAGGCCCTGCTCGAGCCGCTGCTGTTCGAGCTGTCGCGAGCCGAGGCGCTGAGGCTCGGCGAGCTCGGCCCGGCGCTCGAGGCGTGCGGCTTCGCGGTCGGCGTGCTGTCGGGGGACACGGTCGCGCTCTCGGCGGTGCCCGCCGATCTTGACGCCGACGACGCCGAGCGGCTGCTGCTCGGCCTCGCCCAGGAGGACGACGAAGGGGCGGCCGGCGACCCCGAG
>JBFGLX010000300.1:0-4560 GCA_041575955.1 Thermoanaerobaculia bacterium | reverse complement strand
GTACCAGACCCCCGGCGCGGTGTTGCTGGTGCCGCAGAAGGGGGCGCTGTCGCCGGTCGCGTCGGTGGTCGAGCCCGAGACCGTGACCGAGCCGCCGCCCTCGGGGCAGACGATCTCGATCGCGTCCTCGCACAGGTCGTTGGCCGCCACCTGGCAGGCCTCATCGAGTTCGCAGTCGGGGTCGTCGCAGTCGGTGAGCTCGTCACAGTCGTTGTCGACGCCGTCGTCGCAGACCTCGGGAGACGGCGTGCAGACGCAGGCAGGATCGAACTCGCAGTCGGCGTCGGCACAATCGAAGTCGCCGTCGCAGTCGTTGTCCAGGCCGTCGTTGCAAACTTCGGCCCCGGTGGGCACGCAGGGCCCTCCGCAATCCGGGAACTGGAAGTTGCAGATCCGTGTGCTCCAGTCGAAGCTGCCGGTCGTCTGGTAGTACTCCTGCGTGTACCAGAAGGTGCAGTCGTCCGTCGGGTCGATGCTCATCGACGAGTAGTCGCCCCAGCGGTTCGCCGAGCCGATCTGGGCTCCGGTGCCTTCGTGACAGGAGACCTCGCCGCCCGGCATCGTGCCCAGGGGGTCGCCCGCCATGCGCGAGGTGTAGCGCACCGACGGGAAGAGGCTGCCGCTGGTGGCGCTGTAGCCGAGAGCGATGTTGCCGTCCTGGTCCTGGGCGATCGAGCCCATCCAGCGCTCGATGCCGTCGTCGGGGGCGTAGGTGCCGTCCTGCTGCAGGAACCAGCCGGAGTCGCCGGTGGCGCTCCGGGTCTCGGCCCAGCGGATGCCGGCGCGGTCGCTGCCGGCGTCGACGGTGGTGTTGAGCACCACCCGGGCGTTGTCGCCGAACCAGCGGTACTGGGCCCGGTACATGGTGAAGCCCGCCAGGCAGTCGAGCACCTCGCCGCCGTTGACCGGGCTGATGCAATCGCTGAAGCCGTTGCCCAGGAAGCGGTCGAAGTTCGAGCCCGCGACCACGAACGCGCCCTCGGTGTACGTGGAGTTGGCCAGGTTCGACCAGTCGACGCACAGGGTGTGGTTGCGGTAGCCGTCATTGTTGAAGGGCGAGTCGTCGTAGGCCGCGTCGACCGCGGTCCAGAAGGTCGGACAGGTGCCGGCCGGCGGCGGCGGTCCCGCCAGGTGCGGCGGCAGCTGGCCTTCGATGCAATCGACGCCCGTGCACGGGTTGATGAACTTGATGAACGAGGCCGGAGCGCCGACCAGCATGGCGTCGCGCTCCATGACGCCGGCCCCGACCGAGAACGGTCCGCCGGCGCCGCCGAAGTCGCGCGTGGTGAACGTGTAGGCGCTCTGCCCGCTGCTGCCGGAGGTGCCGTCATCCCAGACGCCCAGCTTCGGGTAGTCGTTGGCGCCGCCCGGCGTCACGACGAAGGCATAGCGGTGGTAGGGGCCGAGCGGATCGCTGGTGGTCGAGATCGCGACGCACTGGATGCCCTGGTTGACCGAGAACTGGCTGAAGAACCACTGGCCGGCCTGGTCGTCATAGAGCACCACCGGGTCACCGTCGTTGTTGGTCTCGCAGAAGCCGCCAAAGCCGGTCCAGAAGCTGTTGCCGGCGAACGGGCCGTGGATCAGGTTGCCGGTGACGTCGAAGACGCCCCAAACCAGGTTGATGTACTGGATGTAGATCCGGTTCCCGTTCTCGTCCAGGCCGATGTCGCCGTTGGTGTCCGGCGGCACGATGGCGACGTTGAGCACGTCGATGTTGTCCTGCTCGGACAGACCGGGGACGCTGATGATGGGGCTGGGGGTGGGGCTTAAGGAAGGCGTCGACGCGGAAGCCAGGCCGCCGTCGGGCTCGGCGCCGCTCGGATCCGGAGCGAAGTCCGGCCGTGCGCGCACGGGAACCTCCTTGCTGAGACCGCTCGGCGATGCCGCCGGAATCGCCATCTCGGACATCGGCGGCGAGGTGTCGTGGTACATCGCCTGGCCGTACTCGACCTCCGGGCCCTGGGCCCAGATCGGCGCGACGAGGGTCATCAACGTCAGGGTTGCGAGCGCAACCGCGGCTCTCATCTGCATCGTTCTCCCTTTCCCAAATAGATTCGGAGGTCTAGCTCGAGCCCAGGCCGCAGCCGCCCATCGGGTCAGGCGGAAACCCGCACCGACCCCGACTTCCCGGGTTCTCACTCAGTCTGTGCCACTCAAGAGATCCCTTCCTCTCACATCCGGATGAGGCCTGTCAAGGTTTATGCGCAGATTCGCATATATTCCGATTAATAACCGGCTTACCGCCGCACGTTGCGGGGATCGCTCGAGGAGCTCGAACAGCTCGAGCGGCGCGCGCACCGGCGTCGCAGATCGAGCGCCCGCGAGACGCTATTCGACGCCCGTCGAGCCGAAGCCACCGGCGCCGCGCGCGGTGACGGAGAGGGTCTCGACCTCTTCGACCTCGACCCGCGCCACCGGCGCCACGACTAGCTGGGCGATCCGGTCGCCGCGCCGGATCTCGAACGGCTCGGCGCCGTGGTTGACCAGGACGACGCCGACCTCGCCGCGGTAGTCGCCGTCGATGGTCCCGGGCGCGTTGAGCAGCGTGACTCCGTGGCGCAGGGCCAGGCCGCTGCGCGGGCGGACCTGTCCCTCCCAGCCGGTGGGCAGCTCGACCGTGAACCCGGTCGGCACCAGCGCGCGGCCGCCCGGCGGGATCGTGACCGGCGCCGCGACCGCCGCCGCCAGGTCGAGCCCGGCGCTGCCTTCGGATGCCTTCCGGGGCGCCGGCAGCCCGGCCGCGTGCGGCAGCCGCCGCACCCGCAGAGTCAGCCGATCGGACATCGACCTGGCAAGTCCTTCAAACTGCCCACGCCGGGAAGGAGCGATCCGATCACCCGTCCTCTTCCCCCCCGCCCTGCTGGCGCCGCTCCCTGCGGTCTCGTCTCTGGCGCCGCCGCGAGCCTCGATCCTCCTCCTCATCGTCGTCGTCGTCGCCGAACTCGTCGTCGAGGCCCATGCCTTCGAGCGGCTCGACGCCATCGGGAAACGGCCGTCCGACCCAGCGGCTGTTCAGGCTCGGGATGAGCTCGCCCGGGGCGGTCGGGGCGATCGGGATCATGTCGGGCATGAACAGCCAGGAGTTGTAGGTATCGCCGCCGGCGAAGCTCTTGACCGCCTTCTCCTCGCTCTTGCTCCGCACCCCGGCAATCGGTCCTATGGTGACGGTCTCCCCCTCGCGGCTCGTGCTTCGTCCCCGGCGCCGGCGCGAGTCGCGGTCCTGACTCGGCGCCCCCGGACCGCCCACGGTTCGGCCGTCGTCCGGGTCGCCGGGCGCATTGAGGCCCTGCTCGAGGATCAGGTCCCACTTGCCGTCCTCGGTCATCGGGTCCTTCCAGAGCTGGCGGATCGAGCGCGGCTGCACCTCGAGCAGTTCCTCGAGCCGCACCGGGTAGCGGCCCGTGCGCTCCTGGAAGATACGGATCGCCTCGGCGTACTGCAGGCCGCGGAAGATCAGCTCCTCTTCCTTCTCGCGCTTGATCTGCTGGGTCCAGAGCGGCAGCGCCACCGCCACCATCACGTTGAGCACGGCCACGAAGACCACCAGGGCGACCAGGGTGACGCCCTCGGCGCGGGCGATCGGAAGCCCGCGGCGGCGGCCGGCCCGCGATCGTCTCAGGCGCCCACGGTCCATCCCGCCCGTCCTACCACTCGCTGTACGGCGTCCCGTCCAGGCTCAGGCGATCCGAGCCCGACCGCACGTCAGAGATGCCCGGCTGGCCGTCCTCCGGCAGGTCGGTCTCGGCCGGGACCGACTCGTCGTCGAACTCCTCGAAGATCGGTACCCAGGTGTCGGCGCTCTTGGTGACCGGATCGATCGGGATCCTCCGCAGGTAGCCCTCTTCGACCAGCGCCTCCAGGCTCGGCGGATAGTTGCCGTGGTCGGCGTAGTACTGGTCGATCACGTCGCGGAAGGTCATCAGGTCGGTCAGCAGCACGCCCTCCTGGGCGCGTGTCGGGACGTTCTTGAGCGCCGGCAGGGCGATGGTCGCCAGGATGCCGATGATCGTCACCACGACGATCAGCTCGAGCAGGGTGAATCCTCGCTGCCGGCCCCTCATCCGCTCTCCTACCACTGGCTGTACGGGACGCCGTCCATGCCCGTCCCCTCGCTCAGAGAGTAGACGTCGAAGACGTTCTCGCCACCCCAGGAGTCGGCGTCCCATTCGTCCTGATAGCTGCGCCGACCCCACTCCGCCTCGCCGGTCATCGGATCGGTCGGGATCTTGCGCAGGAAGCGCTTCTGCTTGTCGACCTGTCCGATCAGCTCGACCGGCTCGATCAGCTGCTCGAGCTCGGTCGGGTAGCCCTCGGCGCCGAGCTCGATCTCGATCAGGCCGGCGTCCGAGAAGCGCTTGTACTCGTCGATGGCGTTGCGCATCTCGCGCAGAGCGGCCCGGAGCTGCGCCTCCTTGGTTCGCTTGACGCTGAACTTGGCGACCGGCAGCACCAGGGCGCCCAGGGTGGCGAGGATCGCGCAGACCATGACCAGCTCGGCGAGGGTGAAGCCGGCGGGAGAGGGACGCCTCCGCCCGGCGCTGGCTGCGATGGGGATGG
>JBFGLX010000299.1:0-4564 GCA_041575955.1 Thermoanaerobaculia bacterium | reverse complement strand
GTCGACCTCGAGAACGGCACCGGCTTCTTCGACAACATGAGCGACCGGCCGATCACCGACGGCGAGTGGGGGAGCTACGCGATCGAGGGCGAGGTCGCCGAGAACGCCAAGGCGGTCTTCTTCGGCTTCATGCTGACCGCCGGGCAACGGGCCTGGGTGGACGGCGTGCGGCTCGAGGTGGCGAGTGGCGCCGGCTGGCTGCCGTTGCCGATCGTCAATGGCGGCTTCGAGGACCACCCCGGGCGCTCGATCGGCTGGAGCGGGCACGAGGATCCGGGCTTCCGGCACACGATCGACGGCACGGATGCCCCGGAGGGGGAGCGCTGCCTGAGCATCGAGCGCCGGGCGACGACGGTCACCGAGCTGTTCGAGCAACGGCCGGCGCTCGGCGAGATGCTCGACGTGCCGCTGGGAGCCGGGGTGCGGCTGCGCGCGCCACTGGCGCTGCCGGCGGACCTCTCGATCCGTCCGACCCCCGGGATGGCCGCCCTCCAGGAAGCCCTGCGCCGCGCGGGCCCCGGGTTCGACGCCCGGCGGCCGGCCGACCGCCTCGGCAACCTCGCCATCCTCTGGAACGTCTTCCAGCACTTTTATCCCTACTTCGACCAGGTGCCCACCGACTGGGAGCGGGTGCTCGACCAGGCGATCGCTCGGACCCTCGAGGATCACGATCGGGCCAGCCATCACGAGACGCTGCGGTGGACGGTCGCCCAGCTCCACGACGGCCACGGCCACGTCTTCGACACCCGGTCGCAGCAGGAGGTCGCGCCGCTCCGCTTCGTCGAGGCGGAGGGCCGGGTGTTCGTGCTCGCCGTCCGCTCCGAGCTGACCTCCGAAGTGCGCGCCGGGGACGAGGTCGAAAGCGTCGGCGGGCGCCCGGTCGGGGAAGTCCTGAGCGCGCGCGCGGGGCTGATCTCGGGCTCGCCCCAGTGGCGCCGGCAGCGGGCGCTCCACGAGCTGGTTCTGGGCCCGGCGGGCGGGACGCTCGAGCTCGGGCTGATTCGCGATGGTCGGAGGATCGAAGCGAGCGTGCCGCTCGGACGCCAGGGCCCGACGCTCGAGCTGCCGGAGCCGATCGGCGAGATGGCGGACGGCGTCTTCTACGTCGATCTCGGCCGGGTCCGCTGGCCGGTCATCGAAGCCCGCCTCGGCGAGCTCGCCGCCGCGCGGGGGGTGGTGTTCGACCTCCGCGGCTATCCCGAGGGCAACCACATGGTGCTCCAGCACCTGACCGCCGCCCCCCTGCAGTCGGCCAAGTGGAACGTGCCGATGAGCATCTACCCGGACCGCGAGGCGCTGGTCGGCTACGGCACCTCGGGGCGCTGGGACCTGGCGCCGGCGGAGCCGCGCCTCCGCGGCCGGCCGGTCTTTCTGACCGGCCCCGGGGCGATCAGCTACGCCGAAAGCGTGCTGGCGATCGTCAAGCACTACCGGCTGGCCGAGATCGTCGGCTCACCCACCGCCGGCGCCAACGGCAACGTCAACCCGTTCGAGCTCCCCGGCGGCTTCCGGGTGAGCTGGACCGGGATGCGGGTGGTCAACCACGACGACTCGCAGCATCACCTGCTGGGGGTGACGCCGACGTGCGCGGTCGAGCCGACGGTCGCGGGAGTGCTCGCCGGCCGCGACGAGGTGCTCGAAGCCGGGCTCGCGATCGCCGGCGGGCGATCCGCTCAGCTCGCCGGCTGTGCGGTCAGCCGGTAGAACGTGCGCCCCGACGGGTGGCGGGTCGGGCTGACCAGGAAGTCCTGGCGAGTCCCCTGGTGGAAGTCGCTCACCACGGTGCGCCCGGCGTGGCGCGAGATGACGATGAAGTGGTGCTTGCGGCTCATCTCGTGCGCGAACGCGGCGTCGATCATCCCGAACGGGTTCGGCGTCGCCACCTCCCAGAGGCCGACGAACTCGCCCGCCGGACGGTGGTGCTCGTAGAAGCGCAGCTCTTCGCCGAAACCGAGCTGGAACGGCTCCGGGATGTAGGGGGCGATGAGCTGGATCTGGCGCACGGCGGCATGCAGCAGGCGAGTGCGGGCGCGCGCGTCGACCGGCCGGCCGTTGAACTCCTGGAAGAGGTAGAGATCCGGCAGCTGCGCCCCGCGGGCGATCAGCTGCTGCCGGACCGCCGGCCGGTTGATCTCCCGCACCAGGCCGCCGACGTCGGCCTGCCAGTAGAGCGGCATCAAGCGGTCGAAGATCTCGCGCCGCTCGCGGCGGGCCTTCTCCAGGCCCGCCTCCTGTGGCGGCGTGTGGACGTAGAAGACCAGACCGTGCTCCTCGGCGTAGACCAGCCCGCCCGGGTTGACCCCCGGCGGCAAGAGCACGAAAGGCTCCAGCTGGACGGCCGTCGAGCCGCTGCGGAGCTGACGGCTCAGGTCGGCCTCGTCGAAGTGCGGCCGCACGAAATAGCGGTAGACAGCCCCGGCCGAGACGTCGTGCCGGATTGCCAGCGTCAGCGCCCCGAGGCTGCCGAAGATCGCCACCAGGCAGAGCGCGGCCACCACCGCGCGGACGTAGGGCAGGTGGACGAAGTCGCGCAGGCTCCGCCAGAAGGCGCGCGCGTAGCGTCCGTCGACCGATTGGCAGCGTGCCATCTCGATCGGAATCCTGCCGATGGGCGCGGACCTCCCTGGGCCTTTCACAGCTGAGCGGAGGCTAGGGCGCGCCCGTCAGGAGAGCGTCAGGCAGATCGGAGTCAAGGTGACAAGGTGACAAGGTGACAGCTACGTTGTCTTCCGTTGCGAGCCACGGCTGGTTGAAGAGATAAGGTAACCGTCACCTTGTCTGCCGACGACGATCCCTACCGCCGTTTGAGCTACCGGCGGCTGATCGCCTGGCCCGATCGGATCGCCCGCGAACGGCCCTTTCTCGAGCGAGAGCTCGGCCGGGCGCCCGCCGCGAGCGTTCTCGACCTCGGGTGCGGCACCGGCGAGCACGCCCTGCTGTTCGCTTCGCTCGGGATCGACGCGACCGGCGTCGACCGGTCGGAGGAGATGATCGACAAGGCGAGCGAGTACCGGGACCGGCATCCGCCCCACGGTCCGAGGTTCGTGCGCGGCGATTTCGCCGAGCTGCCGAGCCTGGTCGCGCAGAGCTTCGGCGCCGCGATCTGCCTCGGCAACGTCCTGCCGCACCTCGAGGACGAAGTGCTCGAGAGGTGCCTCGGCGCCTGGGCGGAGCGCCTGCTCCCCGGTGGCCGGCTGATCCTCCAGATTCTCAACTACGAGCGCATCCGGGAGCTGGGCCTCCGGCACCTGCCGCTCAACTTCCGCGACGATCCGGACGAGGACGGGGAGATCGTCTTCCTGCGCCTGATGACGCCGCTCGACGAGCGCCACGTCCTGTTCCATCCGACGACCCTGCTCCTGCGCCCCGGCCACGAGCCGCCGCTCGAGCTCAAGGCGACGCGGGAGGTCCGCCTGCGCGCCTGGACCCGGCCGGAGCTCGAGACCCGGCTCGAGGCCGCCGGCTTCTCGGTCGAGGCGACCTACGGCGACATGACCGAGGGTCCCTACGTGAGCGCCGAGTCGTCGGACCTGGTGATCGTGGCGGTGCTTTGAGGCGATCGAGCTCGCCTCGACCGGGCTACGGCTGTACCCGCACGCTGCTCGACAGCACCGTCCCGGTCGCCACGTCCTGGACCATCACCACCAGGTCGTGCGGCTCGCGCCAGAGCTCGACGTCCATCTCGTAGGTGACGATCTCGCCCGTGCCGGGGCGCTGCGGCTGGCTCGACTGGAAGGGCACCGTGACGACGCTCGACAGCGTGTCGCGCTTGTCCTTGACCGCCAGCGTGACCGTCATGTTGGCGAGGTACTCGCCGCCGTAGTAGAGGTGGGTCAGCCGCTCGAGCGGGATCTCGAGCTGGATCGGGACCTCCATCTTCTTGCGCGCGAGACGCCGGGCGGCGCCGACGCGGACGTCGAAATCGCTCGCGGCGGCCTGCGCGCGGAAGAGGAGGGCGCCCTCGACCATCATCTCGACCTCGACCTGGCGGGAGAAATCGACGTAGTCCTTGCGGGTCCGCACCTCGAGGCCCGGATGGCGGGACTCGAGCCGCACGGCGTGGCGCCGGTTGTCGGCGCGCCGGTCGGCGGTGAAGCCGAGCCAGTAGTAGGAGCTCGTGTCGGCGGCGGCGCGCTCGAGCGCGAGCAGGCGGTTGCGGTTGAGCATCGCCTTGCCGCCGGTCTCGGCGGCCAGGAAGAGCAGCGAGGCCTCGACGCTGCTCTCCGCCGACGGTCGAACCCCGAGCTCGGGCGTGGGCCGGTCTTCCGAGATGCCGGCGCCGCCCGCACCGAGACCGGGAACGTCGATCGGGTAGATGGTGTAGCCGAGCAGGTTGGCGGTGTCGGCCAGCGCCTGGAAGATGCCAACCGCGAGCCCGTAGCTCCAGAGATTCCGGCCGAACTGCTCGCGCTCGGCCATGAAACGCTGGTTCAGGCTGTCGCTGTTGCGGAACGTGTTGCGCAGGGTCGGGTCATCGTAGATGTTGAGCTCGTACGGCCAGCCGCCCGAGAGCAGGAGCAGCACCTTGCGGCCGGTGGCCGGCGCCGCTGACCGCATGGCGATC
>JBFGLX010000298.1:0-4587 GCA_041575955.1 Thermoanaerobaculia bacterium | reverse complement strand
GCGACCGCTTCACCGAGGCCGTCGGCGCAGTCGATCTCGAGCTGGTTGTCGTTCTGACCGACCAGCGACGCCACCGCGGCGGCGGCATCGCGCACCACGCCGGCGACGTCGAACGGCTCGAGGAACAGCTCGGTCTGGCCGGCTTCGATCTTGGAGATGTCGAGGATGTCGTTGATCAGCCCCAGCAGGTGGCGGCCGCTGGAGCGGATCTTGCCGAGGTCCGGGGTCAGATGCTCGACGCCGCTGTCGGCGGCCTCCTCCTCGAGCAGCTCGCTGTAGCCGATGATGGCGTTGAGCGGCGTGCGCAGCTCATGGCTCATGTTGGCCAGGAAGGTGCTCTTGGCCTCGTTGGCCTTCAGCGCCTCCCGGCGCGCCTGGCGCAGCTCGGCTTCCTGCTGCTCGAGGTCGAGGATCTTGCGCCTCAGCTCGAGCTGCGACACCACCTGGCGGCCGATCGCCTCGAGGGCGGCGGTCTGCTCGGGGGTGAGCTGGCGCGCCTGCATGTCGATCACGCACAGCGTGCCGAGTCCGTGGCCGTCGGGCGTCACCAGCGGCGTGCCGGCGTAGAACCGGATGTTGGGATCGCCCGTGACCAGCGGGTTGTCGGCGAAGCGCGGATCGTGGGTGGCGTCCGGCACCACCAGCAGACGGTTGTCGACGATGGCGTGGGCGCAGAACGCCACCTCGCGCGGCGTTTGGTCGGCATCGAGCCCAACCTTGGACTTGAACCACTGCCGGTCCTCGTCGACCAGCGACACCAGGGCCACCGGCGTCTGGCAGATGTGGGAGGCGAGCAGGGTCAGATCGTCGAACGACCGCTCGGGGCCGGTGTCGAGCACCTCGTAGCGACGCAACGCCGCGAGTCGCTCACGCTCGTCGGGCGGCAGAGGCGGCTGGCCTTCGCTCGGCACGCGGCGAGTCTAGCGCGAGCGCCGCGCGGACCCCCCGCCCCGCCATTGCCAGCGGTCGCCGGCTCGGCTACACTGACCTCAGATTTCGGAGCGGTCGGAGATTGGTTGGAGGGTAGCTGCCTGAGCGCCGCTCGGCGCTCGCGTCATTCGAGTCCTCGCGCGGCGCGCGGACGTGAAAGGAGGCCTCGAACCATGGCCCTACCCACCTTCAAGACGGAGCACTTCAAGATCTACCACGTGCGCGGCCACCATCCGCCGAGGCGGATGCCGATCGCCCTCAAGGGGCAGTTCGAATCGCGCACCACCCGGCCCCGCCGCCACTACGCCATCCAGCTCAGCCACTTCTGCAACCCGGTGAGCAAGAACGGCAAGCGGGTCGCCAACCGCAAGACCCACCTGAGCTGGTACACGCTGGCCGGCTCGCGCGAGGCGGTCCGTACCGTGGTGATCGAGAACCAGTTTGGGCGCGAGGTGCTGGTGCTGGGCGAGCCGCGGCTGCTGCTGGCGCCGGCGATCAAGCAGGGCAGGGAGGCCCCCAAGCGGGTCCGGCTGCCTACCGACGTCAGCCACTTCAAGGGCTACCGGGTGCTGCGCTACCGCTACCACAAGATCGTCAGCGTGCGGCTCAAGGACCAGTTCGACCGCCGGCCGGTCACCACGCGGGTCTACCCGCCTGCCTACTTCTGCGTGCCGGTCGAGAAGTGGGTCGGCAGGCGGCGCCATCCGCTGCGCAATCCGCGCGAGCACCTGACGATCTACCCGATCATGCCGCGGTGGTACCGCGAGGTGCGCGGGGTGTGGGATCAGTTCAAGGGCGACCACCTGCACAACTTCTACGCCCGCGCGCTGGCGGTGCCGACGCTCAAGCGCCAGTTCAAGGCGCGCTACGTCGAGATCGAATAGCGGCGCCGCTGGGGCGGAGGTCTCTTTGCCGGACCGGCCGCCGGCTCGAGCGGGCCGGCGGCCGGTGACCCGCTCGGCGAATCCGCGACCATCACACCAGCCCGGCGCCGCGGGCGCGGCGGATCACCTCCGCTCCCAGCTTGCTGTAGGCCTGGGCGCCGGTCGACCAGCGCTCGTGCTGGAAGATGGTGCGCCCGAACCCCGGCGCCTCGGCCAGCCGGACGTTGATCGGGATCTCGGTCCGGAACACGTCACGCCCGAAGCCGCGGCGGATGCCGGAGACCACCTGGTCGGTGAGCTGGGTGCGGTGGTCGACCATGGTCAGCAGGATGCCGAGCAGCTCCGGCCGCCGGCCGAGCGAGGCGGCCAACCGTTCCCAGCCCGAGAACCACCTGTTGAGCGCCTCCATCGCGAGGTCCTGCGGCACCACCGGCAGGATGTAGGCGTCGCTGGCGGCGAGCCCGTTGGCGGCCAAGATCGACAGCCCGGGCGGACAGTCGACGATCACCGCGTCGTAGCGGCGCCGCACCGCCGTCAGCGCCTGCCTGAGCTGGGACTCGGGCTGGCGCTTGCGGGCCAGAGCCAGGTGCGCCCCGGCGAGATCCATCGAGCCGGTCGCCAGCTCCAGGCCGTCGACCCCGGTCGACCGGATCACCGCCGCCAGCGGCCGCCCGTCGACCAGCACCTCGGAGGTCGACGGCGAGCTGTCCTGCTCGGCGACGCCGAGCGAGAAGCTCGCCGCGGCCTGCGGATCGAGATCCACCACGAGCACCTTCAACCCGCCGCCGGCGAACGCCGCCGCCAGGTTGACCGCGGTGGTCGTCTTGCCGACGCCGCCCTTGACGTTGACCAGGGATACGATCATCAGCTTCCCTCCTCCAGCTGCCGGGGCCCGCGAGAGCCGTTCTCGCGGGCCGCCGATTATGCCGGAAGCGAGCTGCTGCGCACGCGGCGCCCGGGCCGCCGGCCTGCGCTAGACTCCGCGGGTTCCGCTGCTCCTCTGCTCTTCTGCTCAACAACCCGAAGGAGAGACCCGATGAAGCGCCCGATCCTCGTGCTGGCGGCATCGGCCTGCCTGCTGGCGACCGCCGGGATGGCGGCCGACGACGAGCCGATCGACTGGCAGATGGTCAACCGGATCCGCGACGAGGGCTTCCGGCGCTCCCGGGTGATGGAGACCCTCGAGCACCTGGCCGACGTCATCGGTCCCCGTCTGACCGGCTCGCCCGAGGCGCGGACCGCCAACGAGTGGACGCGCGACAAGCTCGCCGAGTGGGGGCTGGCCAATGCCCGGCTCGAGCCCTGGGGGCCGTTCGGGCGCGGCTGGTCTTACAGCCGGGCTGCGGTCCACATGCTGGCGCCGCGCAGCGTGCCGCTGCCCGCGCTGCCGAGCGCCTGGGCTCCCGGCACCGGCAGGCAGGGCAACGGCAAGCCGGTACGGGGCGGCGCGATGAAGATCAAGCTCGAGAAGGAGGAGGAGTTCGAGCAGCACCGCGGCAAGCTGGCGGGGAAGATCCTGCTGCTCGGCGACGCGCGGCCGATCGAGCCGCCCGAGGGCAAGCTGTTCAACCGCTACTCCGACGAGGAGCTCGAAGGGCTGGTGCCGTTCAAGCTCCCCGACCCGAGCCGCGCCGGCCGGTGGCGCCAGCGCGGGCTCGAGCGGCGCAAGTTCCAGAAGGCGCTCAACGAGTTCCTGGTGGAGGAGAAGGTGGTCGCCACCGTCTCGCCCAGCTCGCGCGACTACGGCATCCTGCGGGTCCACAGCGCCGGCTCACGCGAGCCCGGCGAGAGCGTCGGCGTGCCGGCGGTGGTGATGGCCGCCGAGCCCTACAACTGGCTGCTGCGCCTGCTCGACGACGGCGGCGGGGTCGAGCTCGAGATCGCGGTCGCGGCGCGCTTCCACGACGACGACCTGATGGCCTACAACACGCTGGCCGAGATCCCGGGCGGCGACAAGGCCGACGAGGTCGTCATGGTCGGCGCCCACCTCGACTCGTGGCACGCCGGCACCGGCTCGAACGACAACGCCGCCGGCTGCGCGGTGGCGATGGAGGCGGTGCGCATCCTCCAGGCGCTCGGCGTCGAGCCGCGCCGCACCGTCCGCATCGGGCTGTGGACCGGCGAGGAGCAGGGCCTGCGCGGCTCGCTGGCGCACGTCGAGAGCCTGTACGCGCACCGCCCCGAGCCCGAGGATCCCGCCGAGAGAAAGCTCCCCTCCTACCTGTGGGAGAAGCAGTGGCCGATCACCACCACCCCGGCGCACGAGAGGTTCTCGGCCTACTTCAACCTCGACAACGGCAGCGGCAAGATCCGCGGCATCTACACCCAGGGCAACGCCGCGGTGGCGCCGATCTTCCGCCGCTGGCTCGAGCCGTTCCACGACCTTGGCGCCGACACGGTGACCAACAACAACACCAGCGGCACCGACCACCAGTCGTTCGACCGCTACGGCCTGCCCGGCTTCCAGTTCATCCAGGACTGGCTGGACTATTTCACCGCCACCCACCACACCAACATCGACGTCTTCGACCACGCCCGCGCCGACGACCTCAGGCAGGCCTCGGTGGTGATGGCCTCGTTCCTCTACCACGCCGCCATGCGCGACGAGCTGCTGCCCCGCAAGCCGATGCCGCGCGAGCCGCCGGCGGGGGAGGAGGAAGAGGAGGAGGAGGAGGAGGAGGGGTAGGCTTCGGCCCGGGTGCGCTGGCCGGTCAGGGCCCGGGGCTGCGCTCCAATGACGAGGGTGATGTCGCTCCGCCCCGGGCCCTGACGG
>JBFGLX010000297.1:0-4606 GCA_041575955.1 Thermoanaerobaculia bacterium | reverse complement strand
CTGGTCTACGGGCGCGGCCAGGCCCGCAAGCGCGAGCGCGCCAGGGAGCTGGCCAGGACCAACCGGATCCTGAAGCGGGAGATCGGCCGGCGCAAGGCGAACGAGCTCGCCCTGCAGGCCGAGAAGGAAAAGGCGCGCCGCTACCTGGACGTCGCCGAGGTCATCATGGTCGTCATCGACCGCGACGGCGTGGTCTCCCTGATCAATCAGAAGGGCTGTCGCGTGCTCGGCTATCCGGAAGAGGAGATCCTCGGCCGCAACTGGCTCGAGGGCTTCGTCACCGAGGACCAGCGGCAGGAAGTGGGCGAGTACCTGGGCCGGACCGATGCCGACGAGTACTGCGAGTACTCGGTGGTGACGCGCACCGGCGAGGAGCGCATCATCGCCTGGCACACGACCTTTCTCACCGCGGCCGACGGCAGTCCGCTGGGCACCCTGAGCTCGGGCTCCGACATCACCCAGATGTTCGAGCTGCGGCGCGAGAAGGAGACGGCGGAGAGCGCCAGCAAGGCGAAGTCCCAGTTCCTCGCCAACATGAGCCACGAGATCCGCACGCCGATGAACGGCATCATCGGCATGATCGAGCTGCTGCTCACCACGCCGATGACCGATCGACAGCGTCGCTTCGCGGACACGGCCCGGCGGTCGGCCAACAACCTGCTGGCGATTCTCGACGACGTCCTCGACTTCTCGAAGATCGAGGCCGGCAAGCTGAGCCTGGAGAGCATCGACTTCGACGTGCGGCAGCTGGTCGAAGACGTCGCCGATCTGTTCGCGGAGCGCGCCTTTCAGAAGAAGCTGGAGCTCTACTGCTCGATGTCGGAGGAGATCCCGGCTGGCCTGCGGGGAGATCCGACGCGCCTGCGGCAGGTGCTCTCGAACCTGGTCGGCAATGCCGTCAAGTTCACCCACGAGGGTGAGGTGGCGATCCGGGTCTCCCGGCGGCTCTCGAAGCGGGGCTCGGTCACCTTGCGCTTCGAGGTCTGCGACACCGGCATCGGCATGGACGAGGCCAGTCGCGAGGACATCTTCGGCTCCTTCCAGCAGGCCGACGGCTCGACCACCCGCAAGTACGGCGGCACCGGTCTCGGCCTGGCGATCTCGAAGGAGCTGGTCGAGCTGATGGGAGGCGCCATCGGCGTCAGTAGCGAGCCGCGCGCCGGATCGACCTTTTGGTTCGAGGTGCCCCTCGAGCCGCATGAGGTCGAGGGAGTCGGCCGCAGGCTGGCGCCGTTCGATTCCGACGCGCCGAAGGTCCTGGTGGTCGGCAGCCATCGCGGCTGGCGCGAGAGCTTGCGACAGCAGCTCGCCTCGTGGAGGGTCCCGAGCGGGGGCGCCGCCAGCGCCCGCAAGGCGATGGCGATGCTCAACGAGGCGCTCGGCGCCGGCGAGCCGTACGACCTGGTCATCGCCGATCTGGAGATGCCGGAGGCGAGCGGCCGGGAGCTGGCCAGCGCCATCCGCGCCGAGCTCTCCACGCGCGCGCCGGCTGTGGTGCTGCTCACAGCGCTGCGCACGGTCGAAGCGCAAGATCTCGAGGCCGAAGGTGTGAGGTCGTGCGTGTCCAAGCCGGTTCATCGGAGCGACCTCTACCGCTGCGTCGCCGATCAGATGCAGTCGGGCGCGGCCGATACCGCGGCGGCCGGTGGCGGCGGGATCCGGGCGGCGGGCTCCGATCTGCGGATCCTGCTGGTCGAGGACAACGAGATCAACCGCGAAGTCGTGCAGGGCATGCTGAGGAATCTCGGATACGTCGTCGACATCGTCGCCAACGGCGCCGAGGCGGTCGAGGTGGTGGGCCATCGGCGCTATGACTTGATCCTGATGGACTGCCAGATGCCGCTGCTCGACGGCTACCAGGCCACCCGTCGGATTCGCGCCCTGGAGCGGGAGGCCGCGAAGGCCCGGCCGGCGGGCTCGGGTCGGCCTCGGCGCGTCCCGATCGTCGCCATGACCGCAAACGCCCTGACCGGCGACCGGGAGCAGTGTCTCGCCGCCGGCATGGACGACTACCTGAGGAAGCCCTTCACCCTCGAGCAGGTGGGCGCCGTCCTCGCCCGCTGGCAGCTTCAGGCCGCCGGCGGCCTCCAGGTCGCCGCGCTTGCCTCGAGCCCGACCCCTCCGCTGTCGCCACCGACCCGGCCGCGCGAGCCGGTCGACTGGCGCCTCCTGAACAGCATCCGGCAGCTCGAGGCGAACGGATCGTCGGGTCTGCTGGAGCGGGCGGTCGAGTCGTATCTCGCCGCCACTCCCGACCGGATCGCCGCTCTGCGCGACGCTCTGGACAACGGTGAGCCGAAGCGCGTGCGCGAGCAAGCCCACGCGCTCAAGTCGAGCAGTGCGACCCTTGGCGCCACGCGGCTGGCGGAGCTCTGCGCCCGCCTGGAATCGATGGCTCGCGAGCAGGACCTCGAGGAGGCCTCCGAGCTGGGCGCGGCCGTCGCTACCGAGTTCGAGAGGGTGAAGGAAGCCCTGAGCAAGGAATGCCTGCAGAAAGCCAGCTGACGAGAGAGCGGTCCCGCCGGTCGGTCCTGGTCGTGGACGACGAAGAGGTGATGCGCATCCTGGCCAGGGACGCCCTGGAGCAGGCCGGCTTCACCGTGGTCGATGCGGAGGATGGCGAACGGGCGCTCGAGCTCTTCGCCACGCAGCAGCCGGACATCGTGCTGATGGACGTGAGGATGCCGGTGATGGACGGCTTCGAGGCCTGCCGGCGCCTACGCGGGATGCGCTCCGGGAGACACGTCCCGATTCTCATGATGACCGGCCTCGACGACGTCGATTCGATCACCCGCTCCTACCAGGTCGGCGCGACCGACTTCATCAACAAGCCGATCAACTGGGTGATCCTCGGCCACCGCGTCGAGTACATGCTGCGCGCCGGCCGCTCCGCGGAGGAGCTGCGGCGCAGCCGCGCCCGGCTCGAGAACGAGCAGCGCATCGCCCATCTCGGATCGTGGGAATGGTCGCAGGAGACCGGCACCCTCACCCTCTCGCGCGAGCTGACGCGAATCCTCGGGCGCGAGAGCCTTGCGGCCGAGATCGGACTGGACGAGCTGCTGCGGTGGATCCACGAAGAGGACCGCGAGTCCGCGGCCCAGCTCCTGGGCGAGCTCGTCGAAGGAGGCGAGCCGCGCGACATCGAGTACCGCCTGATCCGGCCCGACGGCTCCGAGCGGGTGGTGGAGCAGCAGGTGGAGGCGTCGAGCGACGCACGGGGGCGGCCGCGGAGGATCGTCGGCACCGTGCTCGACGTCACCGAGCGCAAGAACGCCGAAGAGAAGATCCGTTTCCTCGCGTACTGCGACTCGCTGACCGGGCTGCCCAATCGTCGGGCGTTCACCGAGCGCCTCAGTCTCGCGCTGGCCTCCGCGTCGCGCCGCCAGGAGGCCGCCGCGCTGCTGTTTCTGGATCTCGACCGGTTCAAGCGCATCAACGACACCCTGGGTCACGGCCCGGGGGACAAGATCCTGCAGGAGGTCGCGGAGCGCCTGCTCGGTTGCCTCCGGGCGACCGATTTCCTCGGCCGGCCGCAGATGGGGGAGCGCGAGCACCTGGTCGCGCGCTTCGGTGGCGACGAGTTCGTCGTGGTGCTCGAGATCGGCGCGGTCGAGGACGCGGCGGTGGTCGCCCGGCGCCTGTCGCGCACGCTCTCGGAGCCGTTTGCCGTCGGCCACCAGGAGGTCTTCGTGACCGCCAGCATCGGTATCACGATCTATCCGCACGACGGCGCGACCTCGGAGCTGCTGGTGAAGAACGCCGCCAGCGCGGTGACCCACGCCAAAGAGCGCGGCGGCAACAACTACCAGTACTACGACCAGTCGATGAACGCTTCCGCCCTCGAGCGGCTGAAGTTCGAGACCGGCCTGAAGAAGGCCCTCGAGCGCGACGAGTTCGTGCTCCACTACCAGCCGAAGTTCAACGTGGCGACCGGCGACATCGTCGGCGCCGAGGCGCTGGTGCGCTGGCACCACCCCGAGCTGGGGCTCATCGCGCCGGCCAAGTTCATCGGCCTGGCCGAGGAGGCCGGCCTGATCCTCGAGCTGGGCCGCTGGGTCCTGCGCTCGGCCTGTATCGAGGCCGGCAGCTGGCGCGCCGCCGGCTTCGACGGCGTGCCGGTCGCGGTGAATCTGTCGCCGCATCAGTTCCTGCAGCCGGATCTGCCGGAGATCGTCGCCGCGGCGCTCCGCGAGTCGGGGCTCGAGCCGAGCCTGCTGGAGCTCGAGCTGACAGAGAGCGTCCTGCTGGAAGACTGCCGGCAGACCTCCGCGAATCTCGAGGCGCTGAAGTCCATGGGACTACGGCTGACGATCGACGATTTCGGCACCGGCTACTCGTCGCTCAGCTACCTGCGGCGCTTCCCCCTGGACGCCCTCAAGATCGACCGGTCGTTCATCAGTGGACTGCCCGAGGACCCCGACCACCTCGCGATCGCTCGGGCCATCATCGCGATGGCGAAGAGCCTCAATCTCGAGATTGTCGCCGAGGGGGTGGAGACCCGCGAGCAGCTCGACTTCGTGCGCACGGAAGGGTGCGATGAAGTGCAGGGCTTTCTTTTCAGCAGGCCGCTGGGCGCGCCCGCCTTCCGCCGGCTCCTGGAGCAGGG
>JBFGLX010000296.1:0-4626 GCA_041575955.1 Thermoanaerobaculia bacterium | reverse complement strand
GAGCGGTGGTTGGAGGAGTATGGCTATACGTCTCTCGACGCGATGCGCGGCAGCATGAACCTGAGCCGCTGTCCCGATCCGAGCGCCTTCGAGCGCGTCAACTACATGGAGATCCTGCGCGGCTGGCGCGGGCTCTGAGCGCCGGGATCGATCGCTCGCTCCGGACCGCGCGGGGCGGGCGTCTGAGGCTTCGGATCGCGCCGGATTTTCGGCGATCCGCGAGTGACTCATTTCATGCGCTGTGAGTGGGCTTGTTCACTGTTTGCGGCGCGTCCGATCTTTACTCTCTGCGCACCGCCTCAGGCATCTCGCCCGAGCGGTAATCGAAGGGAGCCTGTCGGATGCGAACCGTGGCGTTGAAACCAACAAACAAACTCCGATCCCTAACCACAGCGCTCGGTCCGCCTCTCGCCGGGCTCCTTTCGTTCTTCCTCCTCGTCGGCGTCGCTGGCGCCTACCCCGGCCTCGGCCGGGCGACCCTGTCGGCGGCCGCGGGCCCACCCGCAACGCCGGCGACCGCGCCCGGCTCCGCGGCGCAGCCCGCGGCCCACGAGGCGCCGGGCGACGTGCTGTTCACCGACCGTTTCGAGCGCCAAGACTCCGAGAAGCTCGGCGCCGGATGGGCCGAAGTCGAGAGCGAATCCAAGGTCCGCATCGAAGCGGGGGGCGCACTCTTCGACACCGCCGACGATCCCTACCGGCCGATGATCGTCGGCCGTTTCGAGCGCCAGACCGAAGGCGGCCTGGTTTGGGAGTTCGACCTCGAGTTCCGCCGCACCGGGCCCGAGCGCACCTATTCCTTCTGGATGCAGCTCGGCTCGAAGGCCGAGATGAACGAAGAGGACCCGACCGGCGCGGGCGTCGCGGTCAACCTGGTCTGGGGGGGACCGGACCAGGGCCTCGACACCCACGAGGGCTTCGGCTACGTGGCCCGCGGGGCGGTGATCCAGATGGCCTCCTTCGAGGGCCACCAGAAGGTCCGGGTCGAGGTCGACCTCGACTCGAGAACCTACACCGTCAGCGTCGCCGGCAAGCAAGCGGCCGGCGTACCGTTCGAGCGCGACGTGCCGCTCGACACCGTGCGCTTCTTCGCCCACCGGATGAACTGGGCGAACTTCGAAGAGCGGACGCTCGACGAGGTGGTGGTGCTGCGGACCGACAACCGCTCCAGGACCAGGATCGCGGCGGATCGAGCGCTGACCGATTGAGCGCCTGACTCGCCCGCCGGCGCCTACGGCACGGCCTCGACCGGAGTCTCCCGCTCCGGCTTTTTCTCGATCACCTCGGCGACCTGGTAGTCGCGGATCGAGCGCGCGTGGGTGAAGATGATGATCTCGCCGATCAGGCCGAGCGACAGGGTCTGGATGCCGAGCACCATCAGCAGCACGCCGAGCAACAGCAGCGGCCGGCCGGCGATGGCGCCCAGGCCGAGGATCCGGTAGAGGCCCAGGTAGAGGGTGATCGCGCCTCCGGCGCCGGCGACGCCCAGGCCGAGCAGACCGAAGAAGCGCAGCGGCCGGCGGGTGAACTTCATCAGGAAGAAGATGGTCAGCACGTCGAGCATGCGCTTGAGGTAGACGGCGACACCGTAGTAGCGCGTCGGCGCGTCCTCCTCGCGTTGCGGGATCGGCAGCTCCTCGACTCGGAACCCCTGGTTGCTGGCCAGAATCGGGATGAACCGGTGGAGCCCGCCGTAGAGGTTGAGCTCCTCGGCGACCCGGCGCCTCATGACCCGGAAGCCGCCGCTGAGATCCTTGAACTCCGTGCCGGTCACCCAGCCGACGACGGCGTGAAAGAGCGCGGCCTGGGCGCGGTTGAAGAGCGAGTCGATGCGCGGGTGGCGGCGGCCGGCCACCAGGTCGGCGCCGGCGTCGAGGGCGGCGAAGGCCGGGCGGACGCCCTGCGGCTCGACCTGGAAGTAGGCCGCGACGGTCATGATGATCTCGCCGCGCGCCCGCTCCAGGCCGACGGTCAGGGCGCTCGACTCGCCGAAGGTGCCGCCGAGCAGCACCAGGGTGACGTCGCGGTCGCTCGTCTGCTGCAGGGCGCGCAGCGTGGGGATGACCTCGCGCTCCCGATAGTCGACCACGAAGATGTACTCCGCCGTCCGGCCGAGCGCTTCGATCTCGGTCGCGTACTCCGAGAAGAGCCGCTCGAGATCGCCATGGCGCTCGACCACCGGAATGACTACCGACACCTCGGGACTGCTCTTCATGCCGACTCCCCCCGGGACCCGTCCCGGGCATCCCTGCGGGTCTCCACTCGCGTCAGGATCGGCTCGGTCTCGCGATAGTCGCCGACCCGTACCACCAGCTCGGCGAACATGCCGAGCAGCACCAGGTGCGCGGCCGCGAACACCAGCAGAACGGCGATCGCCGGCACCACGATCTCGAACGGCTCACCGGCCGGAGCCTCCAGGTAGAGGTAGATCGAGAGCAGGGTCGCCACGCCCCCGGCGATCACGAAGGGAAAACCGATGATGGCGAACCAGGCCGCCGGATGGGTGGCGAAGCGCAGCAGCATCTTGACCGTCAGCAGATCCAGGAACACCTTCCAGATGCGCGCCAGGCCGTACTTGCTTTGTCCGAACCGGCGCGCCCGGTGATGGACCACGACCTCGCGGTAGCGGCAGCCGGAGAGCGACAGCATCGGCGCCAGGAAGCGGTGCATCTCGGAGTAGAGGCGCGCGCGCTTGACCACGTCGCGCCGGTAGGCCTTGAGGGTGCAGCCGTTGTCGTGAATGCGCACGCCGGTCAGCCGGCCGATGAGCCAGTTGGCGGCCACCGAGGGCAGCTTGCGGGTGAGCCAGACGTCCTGGCGGTCGCGCCGCCAGCCGCTGACGACGTCGAAGCCGGCCTCGATCTCCTCGAGCATCGCCGGAATGTCGCGCGGGTCGTTCTGCAGGTCGCCGTCGAGGGTCACCACGAGCTCGCCGCGGGCGGCGTCGAAGCCGGCCTGGATCGCGGCCGTCTGGCCGTAGTTGCGACGGAAGCGCAGCGCCTTGACCCGCGGATCGCGCTCGCAGACCTGCCGCAGGTGGGCGACGGTGCGGTCGCTGCTGCCGTCGTCCACCAGCAGCAGCTCGTAGCCGCCGCTCAGGCCGGCCAGGGCCTCGGTGAGCTCCTGGTAGAGCGGCTCGACGTTGTCCTCCTCGTTGAACAGCGGCACCACGACCGAAAGCCGCGGCGAGGCGGCCGCCGCCTGGTCCCCGGGCGCCGGCGATGGCGTCAGCTCGGACATAACTCCAGCTGATCGAGAACCTGGCGCACGGTGCCGAACCGGAAGCGCTCGAAGAGATCGGCGAGGCGCGCCTCGGTGCGGCCGAGGTTGCCGTAGTGCCGGAGCCGGGTGAGCCACCCGACCGGTTGCCGCGGCTGCCCGGGATCGATCTCCCACGGGTGGACGTAGACGATCGCCGGCCGGCCCTCGCGCCGGTTCAGCCGGCGCATCCCCCAGCGCGCCACGCCGGGCGGCAGCAGGCGCAGGTAGCCGCCGCCGACGAAGGGCAGATTGAGGCCGAGCACGCGTACAGTCGAGATCGGGAACTCGACCAGGCTGGCGCCGTTGGCGCGCGCCACCACCCAGGGAAAGCGCGGCGCGTCGGGAATGCCGTAACGGTCGTGGTGGATCGGGAAGATGCTCGAGTCGTAGCGAAAGCCTTCTTCGAGCAGGATCTCGGTCGCCCACAGGGTCTCCTTGACGATCGAGTAGGTGGGCGCGCGGTAGCCCTCGACCTCGACGCCGGCGATCTCCTCGAGCAGCCGCTTGGCGGCGCGGACGTCGGCGCGAAACTCGTCCGGGGTCTGCTCGGTCACCCGCCGGTGGTCGTAGCCGTGGATCGCCAGCTCGTGGCCGGCGCGGTGGATCTCGCGCACCAGATCGGGCGCCCTTTCCGCCACCCAGCCGAGCACGAACATGGTCGAGCGGACGTCGTAGCGCGCGAGCAGCTCGAGCAGCCGCCTGGTGTTGGCCTCGACCCGGCGCTCGAACGTGTCCCAGTCCGACCGATCGATCACCCCTTCGAACGCCGCCACCTGAAAGAAGTCCTCGACGTCGACCGAGAAGGCGTTGAGCACTGGCTCCGGCGCGCTCATCCGGCGCCCCCGGCGGCCGCCGGCCCCGTCTGCCGCGCCTGTCGCCACCAGGGAGCCGAGTCCTCGACCGCCGGCGCCGGCGCACCTTCCTGCTTGGTCGCTGCCATCGCCAGCTCCAGCGAGACGGTCAGCGCGACGAGCTGATAGAGCAGGTCGAAGAGCGCCATGTCGAGCAGCAGCCCGCCGGTGGCGAAGGCGACGAAGGCGACCTGCATCATGCTCGCCCAGCTGCCGGCCCAGCCCTTCTTGTCCCGAAACCGGATCATCTCCAGTCTCAGCAGGCTGACGACCAGCAGCGAGACGAACAGGGTGAATCCCGGCAGCCCGGTCTCGGCCAGCATCTGCAGGTAGGAGTTATGCGCCACGTGCACGCTGTCGGTGTCGCCGTACCGGCGGTAGAGCAGGGTGAAGTTGCGCGGTCCGACGCCGGTGATCGGGTGGTCCGCCCACATGCGGATCGCCACCCCCCACGAGCGGATGCGTCCGAGCGCCGAGGCGTCTTCCTCGAAGCTCGAGATGGTGGCCGAGCGCT
>JBFGLX010000295.1:0-4665 GCA_041575955.1 Thermoanaerobaculia bacterium | reverse complement strand
GGAATCACGAAGTGCGGCACGCCGACCCGGATGCGCCAGCCTTCGATCGCCTGGCCTCCGACCTCGAGGGTCGCAGGCGCGGGCCGCTCGGCGGGCGGCGTCAGCTCCAGGGTGACCGTGGAGCCGTCCGCGGCCGTCGCGGCGAGATCGCCCGAGTCGGTGCGGACCACGATCGCCTCTCGCGCCCACCCGAGATGGAACGCCAGCCGCGCCGCGCAGCGCGTGCCGTTGACGCACAGCTCGGCGCGGCCGCCGTCGGCGTTGTAGTGGACCATGCGCGCGCGGCCGTCGGGCTCGCGCTCCAGGGTGAAGAGGCCGTCGGCGCCGATCGACAGCCCTCGCGAGCACCACGCGCGGATCGCGTCCGCCGTCGGCTCGGTCTCCGGTTCCACCAGCGCCAGGAAGTCGTTGCCGGCTCCCGACAGCTTGTAGAAGGAGGTCATGGGATGCGGACTTCGACCTCCTCGCTGGGCTCGCTCATGTTGCCCTCGTGGTCCACGGCCACCACTCGGTAGGCGTAGGTGCGGCCCGAGGCGGCGTTGGTGTCGCTGTACTCGGCCTCGCGCACCGGCCGCTCGTTGAGGCGCTCGAACTCGCCGGTGCCGGCGCGGCGGAAGACGACGTAGCCGGCCAGGTCCCGGTCGGAGCTGCCCTCCCAGAGCAGGCGGGCGGTGCCGGCCTCCGACAGCACCACCAGGTCGATGGGCGCTTCGGGCGCGAAGGCGTCGAGGTACTCGATCTCGCGCTCCGGCGTGAGAGCCGATTCGACCAGCGGCGTCTGGTTGACCACGAGGGTCATGGCGTAGGTGTAGGTGGCGCCGAACTCGGCGCTGGAATCGAGAAACTGATCGGCGTCGCCGGACTGGGTGCCGAGGTGCCGATCGAACGCCGGGGCGAGCGCGTCGCGGCGGTAGAAGCGGAACTCCTTGGGCTCGTCGCCCTCGTACGTCCACGAGATCTTGACGCCGTTCTTGACCGGCTCGAGCTCCAGCTCGGCGGGCGGGTCGGGGGTGCGGCGCGGCACGATCTTGGACAGGTTCGAGAAGTTCGAAGGGCGCTCGAGCGTCTGGAAGCTCCTGACGCCGTAGACGAGGCCGACGTTCTCGGCCGGATCGATCCGGTCCAGGGTGACGGTCAGCTCGACCCGGTCGCCGCTGATCGCGTTCGTCAGCTCCTGGCCCTCGAGCCTCAGGCGGCGCTTGGCGGCGGACTCGAACTCGCGCGGATCGATCTCGAGCCGGGACTCCTTGGTACCGACCGGCGGGACGGGGACGTCGTCCTCGTCCTCCTCGTCCTCGTCGTCCATGGTCGCGGCCGCCGCTTCGGCCTCCGGCGCTCCCGCCTCGGGCTCCCGCTCGCCGGCCTCGTCCTCGCCACCGGCCTCCTCGGCGACCTCGTCGTCCGCAGCCGCGCCGGCCGCCGCCTCGCCCTCGCCCTCGCCCTCGACATCGGCCGCGACTTCGTCGCCGGCCGGTGGCGCCGCTTCGGGCACCGCCACCTCGAACTCCCAGAGCTCGATGGCGACGATGTCGTCGATCGGCAGCCCCGAGATCGTCGTCTGCGGATAGCCGAAGCTGAACCGGAGCTCGCCGCCGCGCTGGGCGACCACGAGATCGCGAATCGGCTGCGGGATCTTCTGCGGCGGCGGCTTCGGGTTCTCCTTGTGGCCGCAGCCGATGGCGATCGGCAGGGTCAACGCCAGCCCGAGCGCCAGGCCGTGGAGCGTCCCTCCCCTAGAGGACATAGCGGCTGAGATCCTGGTCTTCGACGATGTCCTCGAGCGCACGGCGCACATATTCGGCGTCCACCTCCAGCGAGATACCTTCCATGTCGGGCGCTTCGAACGAGACTTCATCCAGGATCCTCTCGAGCAGGGTCGCCAAACGGCGCGCGCCGATGTTCTCGTTGCGCGAATTGACCTCGACCGCCATCCGGGCAATCGTCTGGATGGCGTCGGGGGTGAACTTCAGGTCGACCCCCTCGGTGGAGAGGAGCGCCGAGTACTGGCGAGTGAGGGCGCCGCGCGGCTCGGTGAGGATGCGCACCAGGTCCTCCTCGGTGAGCGGCTTGAGCTCGACCCGCAGCGGAAAGCGGCCCTGCAGCTCGGGAATCAGATCGGACGGCTTGGCGACGTGGAAGGCGCCGGCGGCGATGAACAGGATGTGGTCGGTCCTGACCGGCCCGTACTTGGTGGCCACCGTGCTGCCTTCGACGATCGGCAGCAGGTCGCGCTGCACCCCTTCTCGTGAAACGTCGGGACCGCGGCCGCCCTCGCGGCCGGCGACCTTGTCGATCTCGTCGAGGAAGATGATGCCGCCCTGCTCGACGCGCGAGCGCGCCTCGCGGCTGAGCTGCTGCCGGTCGATGAGCTTCTCCGACTCCTGCTGGACCAGGATCTCGCGCGCGTCGCCGACCTTCATCCGCTGCCGAGTGCGCCGGCCGAACAGCCCCGGCATCATGTCCTTGATGTTGATGCCGACCTCTTCGACTCCCTGGGGGGTGAACATCTCGAAGCTCGGGCTCGAGCTCTCCTCGACCTCGATCTCGACGAAGCGCTCGTCGAGCTGGCCGGCGCGCAGCTTGCCGCGGAACTTCTCCCGGGTCGCCTCGAAGTCGGGGAGATCGATCTCGCCGCTGGCGCTCCTGGTCACCGACGGGGAGGGCGGCACCAGGAGCTGCAGCAGCCGTTCCTCGGCCTGGCGCTCGGCGGCCTCGCGCACCGCCTTGCGCTTGTCCTCGCGCACCATGATCACCGCCAGCTCGACGAGGTCGCGCACCATCGACTCGACGTCGCGGCCGACGTAGCCGACCTCGGTGAACTTGCTCGCCTCGATCTTGAGGAACGGCGCGTGGGCGAGGCGCGCCAGGCGGCGGGCGATCTCGGTTTTGCCGACGCCGGTCGGCCCGATCATCAAGATGTTCTTGGGCAGGATCTCCTCGGCCAGCTCCGGCCGCAGCTGCTGCCGGCGCCAGCGGTTGCGCAGCGCGATGGCGACCGCCCGCTTGGCCTGCTTCTGGCCGATCACGTAGCGGTCGAGCTCGGCGACGATCTGCCGCGGAGTCAGTTCTTCGAGCCGCTCCAGGCCGGCCGGAGATTCGTTCACTTCGAGCTTCATGCGCTCAGATTTCCTCGAGGGTCAAGCGGTCGTTGGTGTAGACGCAGATGGAGGCGGCGATGGCCATCGCCTCGCGGGCGATCTGCGGCGCGCTCATGGTGGTGTGGCGCAGCAGGGCCTGCGCGGCGGCGCGCGCGTAGCTGGCGCCCGAGCCGATCGCCAGCAGGTCGTCCTCGTCGGGCTGCATGAGATCGCCGTTGCCCGAGACCAGGAAGCTCAGCCTGGCGTTGGCGACGATCATGTGGGCCTGCAGCTGGCGTAGCGCGCGGTCGGTGCGCCAGTCCTTGGCCAGCTCGACCACCGCGCGCTCCAGGTTGCCCTGGAACTCGTCGAGCTTGCTCTCGAAGCGGGTGAAGAGCGCCAGGCCGTCGGCGGCGCCGCCGGCGAAGCCGACCAGCACCTCGCCGTCGCCTTTGCCTGTGCGCTTGACCTTGGCGGCGCCCGCCTTGATCACCGTGTCGTTGAAGGTCACCTGGCCGTCGCTGGCCATGCACACCTTGCCGTTTCGGCGGACCATCAGCACCGTCGTGCCGTGAAAGTCGCTCATGAGCGGTCGATTCTACCAACGGCCTCGACAAAACCGCGCGGGTCGTCGGGAGTGAGCACGAACCGGGACTCCGCGGTCTCCAGGAGGAGGGCGTTGTCGAGGTTCGAGGCGTAGAGATCGAACTCGCCGAGCCGATGGGAGTCGTAGCCGCCGCTGGTGGCGACGATGCCGCCGGCGGAGGCGAGCCGCTCGAGATGGGTCCTCTCCTCGCGGGTCAGCAGACGGCTCGAGGCGCCCGTCAGATCGACGTGGAACAGGCGCCAGCGCAGCCGGACCTCGAGGGTCGCACCCCGCAGCTCGAGATAGTACGGCTCGAGCTGGTTGGCCATGCGCCAGGCGGCGACCAGCAGCACCGCCACGCCGACGCACAGGAGCCCCGCGAAGAAGCCGCCGCGGACCCAGGTCACCAGCGCCAACCCCAGCATCAGCGCCGCGGGTCCGAGCAGGAGCAGCCGCAGCCGCCGCCGGCCCGCCGCCACCGCCCCCGCCGCGGTACAGGGGAATCTCCGTGCGGACAGGTCGTTCATGGCTGGATGCGACACGAATCGGTGCCCGTCCCCTTATTTCCTGGCGCGGGGGTGGGCCTGGCGGTAGAGGCTCAGGAGCCGTTCGATGTCGAGGTGGGTGTACTTCTGGGTGGTCGAGAGCGAGCTGTGGCCGAGGAGCTCCTGGATCGAGCGCAGGTCGGCGCCGCCCTCGAGCAGATGGGTGGCGAAGGTGTGGCGCAGGGTGTGGGGGTGGACGCCGGCGGCGAGCGCCGCCTCGCGCGTGTACCGATCGAGGATCCGGCGGACCGAGCGAGCGCTCAGCCGGGTGCCGCCGTAGTTCAGGAAGACCGGCTCGCCGCCTTCCGCGCCGGTCGCGCGGACCTCGTCCCAGGCCGCCAACCAGGCCTGGAGCGACTCGGCGGCCAGACGGCCGAACGGCACCATCCGCTCCTTGCCGCCCTTACCCACGACGCGCAGGAAGCGCCTCTCGAGGTCGAGGTCGGTCCAGTCGAGC
>JBFGLX010000294.1:0-4677 GCA_041575955.1 Thermoanaerobaculia bacterium | reverse complement strand
GCACCTGTGCGCGTAACGCTTCGGTCGCTCCGAACGCCTCTTGAGCCGAGAAGGACCTGTATATGCACGCACGCCCCTGGTACGAATCGGACGGTGAGATCGAGCACCGCTTCTACGGGGTGTTCGAGGGCGGCGGCGCGAAGGGCGTGGCCTACGGCGGCGCTCTGCGGGCAATGCGCGAGACGAAGTGCTGGTTCAAGGGCGTCGCTGGAGCTTCGGCCGGGGCGATCACCGCCGCGCTCGTCGCCTGCGGCCATACGCCCGAGGAGATCGAGGGGATGACACTGGAGGCGCTCGGCAAGCTCGAGACCGGCGTCTGGGCCGGGCTGCGCCGGCTGCGGCGCGGCTCGGGCTACTTCCCGTCCGAGCGCCTGCACACGTGGGTCGAGGAGCGACTACGCGCCCAGATCACGCACTTCACCGGCGCGGCGCCGACGCAGGCCGTGACCTTCCGGCAGCTCCACCGGGTGACGAACGTCGAGCTCAACGTGGTCGCCGCGGACCTGTCGCGCAGCTGCCAGGTCGTCTTTTCGCACCACGAGACCCCCAACTGCAGCGTCGCCGACGCCGTGATCGCGTCGTGCTCGATCCCGTTCGCGTTCTCCAGCCGGCTGCTGAGCGTCCGCGAGCGCGTCGGCCGCAAGAATCTTGAACTGCACCACACCGTGGTCGACGGCGGCGTCTGGTCGAACTTCCCGATGCACGTGTTCGAGGACGCCGCCTTCCGCGCCTACTCCAAGCGCGCGCCGGCAGCCCTTCCGGCGGATGAAGTCATCGGATTCCTGCTCGACGAGGAGGGGGGCCATCCGCCGCCGAGGGGCGAGGAGGTCGTCTTCGTCGACGAGGCGCGAGCGGTGCTGGCCGCGGAGTGGGCAGCGGGCCCGCCCCACGGTGACGGCAAGCGGCCGGGTACGGGAGCGCGCCTGGCGTCGTGGCTGCTCTGGCCCCTCTACGGCCTGGGACGGTTACTCAAGTGGAACGCGGGCGACGAGACGGGGCGCTGGCCACAGCCCCGCGCCCGGGTCTGGCGCTACCTGATCACCACCGTCGACGGCGCGCTCCTCGGCTCGCTCTCCTGGGTCGGCGCGATCATCGTCGTCGCGGTGGTCCTCGCCGGTGTCTGGGTTATCGTGAGCTTCCTGGGTTCGGGCCTGATGGACAGATTCTCGCTCATGAACTGGCGCGATCCGACGGACTACTTCGGCGGCTTCGTCATGGTCCTGATCAGCCTGCTCCCAGCTGCGGTCGCGATCCTGGTCCTGTGGCTGACGGTCCTCGGAGTGCTGGTCAACTTCGTGCTGCTCCGGACCTCGCGGCGGATTCTCTACGGACTCGTCACCACCTACGTCGCCGGCCCGGGGGCGCCTGCGTGGGTAGCGCAGAGAGACAATGTCATCCCGCTGCCGATCCCCCGTTCGGTGACCACCCTCAGCTTCGACATAGCGCCCGCGGTGAGCCGCGAGCTGACCCGGGAGGCCCACCGGGCGACGGTCGAGAAGCTCTCCGCGATCCTCGAGCGGTGCCGGGAGTGAGGTCGGCGAGCCCCGAGGCGCTTCGGGCGCTCGCCCAAGGGGCTACAAACGCCCTCGATGAGATCACTTCACGACAAGCGCGTCCTGATCACCGGCGGCGCCCAGGGGATGCGCAACCCCTGAAACTGAATGGGGTTCAGTCGACCGTCTCGACCAACCCCGCCCGGAGGATCCGCTTGTCATGGGTGAGCAGGGCCGCGCCGAGGATGCGGGCGGTCGCCACCAGGATCCGGTCGGCAGGGTCGCGGTGGAAGGAGTCGGGGAGTCGTGCCACCTCGGCGGCGATAGCGGGGGTGATGGCCTGACGGCGCACGAGGGGCGCGGCGACGGCCGCCTCGAGCCACTCGCGAAGGGGAATCGCCAGACGGATGCGGCCCAGGCTCTCCAGCATGGCGATCTCCCACAAGGTGATGTCGGACACGCGCAGGGGCGCCTCCGGGTTGGCCGATTCGATGATCTCTCGATGGCGCGGCGACAGCCGCCCCCGGTTCTCGATCCACCACAAGAGGACGTGGGTATCGAGGAGAGCTCTCACTCCGGGTCCCGGTCCAGGGCCTCCCAGGCGTCCTCGGGAAGCGCCGGGGCGACCACGTCGCCCAGAATGGTGACTGTGCCCATGAGTTCCTCCTGGGGGAGCCGGCCGTGCTCCGTGCCCGGCGGCACGAGCCTGGCGACCGGCTTGCCCCGCTTGAGAATCACGACGTCGTCGCCGGTGTCCTTCACCCAGTCGAGGATCGCGAGGCACTTGGCCTTGAATTCCGAGGCGTTCATGGTCTTCATAATGACTAGTCTAGATGACCAGTCATGCGTGTCAAGTCCTCCTCGCACGGGATAGGGACGGGATCCGGCGCCTCGGTCTGCCGGCAGAGCCTCCACCGGCGCTCAGCTGCCCAGGGGAGCCGCGGTCTACTGGCCTTCGACGGGCTTCTTCTTCTTCTCGAGAAGGCCCTTGACGAGCTTGCTCGGATCGGCGTCCTTGCACCTCGCATGAGCTTTTCGAGCGAAGCGAGCTTCGTCTCGAGCTCCTGATACGGGTCTCGAGTCTGCGCGTTCGAGGCCATGGCGCATCGGATAGGCTAGCTCCAACTACTCGATTGCCCATGGCTGAGCCGTTCCTGATGTCCAAGTGCCGGGTGCCCTCGGCTTGCCGCGAGCCGATCTCCCGCCCCCGGCTTCTCGCGCGCTTTGCCTTCGAGCGCGGCGCGCGGGTGGTCGTCGTGTCGGCTCCCGCCGGTTTCGGCAAGACCACGCTGGTGGCCGAGTGGGCACGGTGCACGCCGCACGCCCTGGGCTGGCTGTCGCTCGACGATCTCGACAACGACCTCCACCGCTTCTGGAGCTATTTCGGCGCCGTGCTCGACACCGTGCGGCGGCAGCGCGGCGAGAACCTGCGCCGCCTGCGGACGCCCCGTGGCGCCCTCGACTCGCCGGCCGACGCCGTCGCCCACCAGCTCGAGCGGCTCGCCTTTCGCTGCGACTTCGTCATCGACGACTTCCACTTCCTCCAGGCCAAAGGCATCCTCGCGTCGGTGAACACGCTGGTGCAGCGTCTGCCCGGCCGCTGCCGCCTGCTGGTGCTCAGCCGCGAGTGGCCGCGTCTCGCGCTCTCGCGGCTGCGCCTGCGGGGCGAGCTCGAAGAGATCGACGCCGCCTCGCTGCGCTTCACCGGCGAGGAGATGGCGCAGTTCTTCAGCGCGGCCGCCAGCTGCGAGCTCACCCGCCGGCAGGTCGAGGCCCTGCGGCGGATCACGGAGGGCTGGCCCGCGGCGCTGCGACTCGCCGTGCTCGCCTTCCGGGAGCGAGGCGGGCGCCTGGAAGACATTCTCGAGCAGGGTCCGGCGGGCCGCTACGTGTTCGACCTCCTGGCCGAGGAGGTGTTCGAGCACCAGAGCAGGGACCTGCGCCGGTTCCTGATGCTCACCTCGGTCCTACGGCGTTTCTGCGCCCCCCTGTGCGTCGCCGTGACCGGGCTCGCCGCCAGCGCCCAGCTCCTGAGGCAGCTCGAGCGCTCGAACCTGTTCCTCATCTCGCTGGGTGGCGAGATGGCCTGGTACCGCTACCATCGCCTCTTCGGCCGTTTCCTGCGTGCCCGCCTCGAGGAGAGCTGGTCCGAGCCGATCGAGGAGCTCCACCGCCGGGCCGCCGACTGGTACGAATCGCAGGGGCTGGTCGAGGGAGCGCTGCAGCACGCGGCCGCCGCCGGCGATCGCCAGCGGCTCCTGCGCCTCGCGGCGCTCGCCAGGGGCGAGCCCCTGCAGCGGAACCTGGCCGAGGCTCTGCTGGCGCCGGGCGCCGAAGCGCCGGACCCGGGGCTCTTGACCCGCCGCGAGCTCGACGTCCTTCGGCTCCTGGCCCGGGGCGAGAGCAACAAGGAGATGGCCCGCCGGCTCGGCGTCGCCGTGAGCACGGTCAAGACGCACCTCAGCCACATCTACGAGAAGCTCGAAGCCCGCAGCCGGACCCAAGCCGTCAGCCGGGCCCGCAGGCTGTCGCTGCTCGAGTAGCCGAGCCTGGATCCGGGCCAGCCACATCGTCCTCGAATCATCCTCCGATCCACCTTTTGGCCGATTTCGCAGGCCGCGCGGTTTGTTGATGATCGCGCGGTCACGTCCCGGGCGACCGCGACATTTCGTCGCGGGAGTCGTCGCCCGTAGGCCAGGAGCATCTACTGCACCATGAAGAACCGACTCGCAATCGCAGGGGTCACCGCCATCGGTATCCTCGCCGCGCAGCTCGCGGCCGCCCAGCCGGGGCAGGTGATCAAGACCCAGGGAACGCCCGTCAAGGACAGCTACATCGTCACCTTCAACCAGGGCCGCGCGGCGGGCGAGCTCGCCACCGAGCTGGCCGCGGTCCACCGCGCCGAGGTCAAGCACGTCTATCGCCACGCCCTCCGGGGCGCCGCCTTCCGGATGACCCGGGCGCAGGCCGAAGCCATGGCCCGAAACCCCTGGGTCGCGCGGGTCGAGGAGGACACCGTCTTCTCGCTCGTCGGCGACCAGGCCAACCCCCCCTCGTGGGGCCTCGACCGCGTCGACCAGCGCAACCTGCCGCTCAACAACAACTACCACTACGACTTCACCGGCAGCGGCGTGCGGGTCTACGTCATCGACAGCGGCATCCGCACCACCCACAACGATTTCGG
>JBFGLX010000293.1:0-4696 GCA_041575955.1 Thermoanaerobaculia bacterium | reverse complement strand
TCGAGGGCCCGGTTGACCCGCTGGCGCACGAGCCAGCGCGCGCCCGGCTTGAGCAGGCGGTCGAGCAGCGCGACCGCGGCCAGCGCGAAGAGCGGGATGGCCACCCAGAGGGGGAGGTGCACGAGCGGGAAGTCTATCTGGCGCCTGCATCGAGCGGCCCGCGGGCGGGCTCGGAGAGGACGGCGGCAGCGATCCGATAGAGTCCGGCCGATGTCCGACCCTCACGTCGTCGAGCCCGGAAGCACCGTCCGGCTGGCGGAGCTGCCAACCGGCGCCGCCCCCTTCCACGACGATCGCAAGGAGGCCGAGCGCGAGTTCCGCGAGCTGCGCGAGGAGCTCGCGGACCTCCAGCACCGCCTCTACGCCGAGAACCGGCGCAAGCTTCTGGTGGTCCTCCAGGCGATGGACGCCGGCGGCAAGGACGGCACCATCCGCAAGGTGTTCGAGGGCGTCAACCCGCAGGGGGTGAAGGTCACCTCGTTCAAGGTGCCGACCGCCGAGGAGCTCGCCCACGACTTTCTGTGGCGCATCCACAAGGCGGCCCCGGCGACCGGCACGATCGGCGTCTTCAACCGCTCGCACTACGAGGACGTCCTGGTCGTGCGCGTCGATCGGCTCGTGCCCGAGGCGGTCTGGCGCGCCCGCTACGAGACGATCAACGACTTCGAGCGTCTCCTGGCCGCCGGCGGCACGACGATCCTCAAGTTCTTCCTCCACATCTCGCTCGACGAGCAGCGCGAGCGGTTCCAGAGCCGGCTGGACCGGCCCGAGAAGCGCTGGAAGTTCTCCCGCGGCGACCTCGACAAGCGCCGGCAGTGGCCTGAGTACATGGCCGCCTACGAGGACGTCCTGTCGCGCTGCAGCACGGCGACCGCCCCCTGGTGGGTGATTCCCGCCGATCAGAAGTGGTACCGGAACCTGGCGGTCGCCCGAACCCTGGTCGGCAAGCTCCGGCAGCTCGAGCCCAAGTTCCCGGCGCCCGAGGACGACCTGTCCGGAATCGAGATCGAGTAGCCGGCGAGGCGGCTTGTGCCTGGCACCGTGCTTGCTTCACAATGGGAGCGGGAAGAGAGAGACCCGGAGGAATCCCGATGAAACCGCGACACCACCTGTTCACCTGGCTGCTGATGCTCGCCCTGGCGCTGAGCGTCGCCGAGGACGGTCTGGCCGGCAAGGACGACAAGAAGAAAAAGAAGAAGAAGAAGCAGAGCGCCGAGAGCAGTGAGACGAGCCAGGAGGAGAGTCCGAGCGCGAGCCCGGCCCCGAGCGCTCCCAAGGTGGTCAAAGACGTCGACAAGCGCCTGCTCGCCTACGACACCGCCGGCGCGCGCAGCCTGCTGGCGGGCGAGAGCGTCGATTCGAGCCCCCATCTGCAGCTCGCCGACGGGCGGATCCTCGACCAGGAGGGCGACTACAGCAAGGCGACCGCCCGACTCGCCGCGGCGGCCTCAGCCCTGAGCGACGATCCGGCGCCGCTGCTCTACCTCGGCGAGGCGCACCTGCGCGCCAGGAACACGCGCTCGGCCAACGACGCGTTCGCGCAGGCCGAGCAGCGGGCGCAGGCTCTGGTCAACGCCTCGCCCGGCGACGGCAACGCGCTCTATCTGCTCGGCGTCGCCCAGCAGGGGCTCAGCAAGTACAACGAGGCGCTGAACAGCCTGAACCAGGCGCGGGCGGCGAATCCTCGCGATGCCATGGTCGTCTTCCAGATCGGCGCCACCCAGGCGTTCCAGCGCAGCTGGCAGGCGGCGATCGACACCCTCACCGAGGCGATCAACATGAACCCCGGCATCGCCTACGCCTACTACTATCGCGGGGTCGCCGCCGGCGAGATGGGTCGCAAGGACCTGCTGGTCAACGACCTCGACCGCTTCCTGGCGATGGCCCCCAACGCCCCCGAGGCCGAGCAGGCCCGCCGTCTCCTCGGCGGCCTGTAGGCCTCCGGCACCGGCGACGCGATCAACCCGCCCGTCGGGTCGGAGGAGGCTGGCTGGAAAAAGAGCGCCGGGAAGGTGCCGGGCGGGGGTGTCCCTCTCTCCCCGCGAGGGAGAGAGAGGGATTCGGGTACCGGGTGGGTGGGAAGGGTGAGAGGGGAGATCCGATCAAAACGTGCTGCCGAAACCGAAGTAGATCTTGAACTCCGGATCGATCGGGCGGCGGTCGAGGGCGTGGGCCAGGTCGAGCCGCAGGATGCCGACCGGCGTCGCGGCGCGCAGGCCGAGGCCGATCGAAGTGGCGAGGTCGAAGCCGAAATCGGCGCGGTCGGCCCAGACGTTTCCGGCGTCGACGAAACCGACCCCGGTGAAGCGGTCCGACACCTGCCACCTGAGCTCCTGATTCAGGACCAGCAGCGCGTCGCCACCCGCCGGGATGGGCGCGAACCGCTCCAGCGGTCCGAGCGACTCGGTTTGGTAGCCGCGCACGGAGAACTCGCCGCCGGCGAAGAACCGGTCCTGGGGGATCAGGTCCTGGTTGAATGCCTTGGCGAGGCCGATGCGAATCGACTGCGCCCAGACCAGCGATCGAGCCGACGCGCGCGACAGGCGCCGGAAGTAGTTGAGCTGGCCGTAGAAGCGCACGAACTCGAAATCGCTCCCCAGGGCCTTGTCGCTGTAGGAGAAGTCGCCGGTCGCCAGCAGGCCGTCGTGAAACAGGACCTCCCCCCGGCGACTGTCGTAGAGGAGCTGCGTGCCGAGCACCGGCCGGGTCGCCTTCTGGTCGAACGGCAGCCGCGGATTCGGAATCACCTCGCTCACGTGGGTCTGGGTGAGCCGGCCGTAGAGCCGGCCCGTCAGGCGGCGGCTGAACTCGTAGGAGAGCTGCAGCGTGTTCTCGAGCGTCTCGGTGAAGAGGTTGACCTCGGTCTCCGTCTGCTCCCGGATCGAGGTGAAGAAGCTCAGCGACGAGTGCGCGTCGAACAGCCTCGGCAGGCCGGCGAAGAAGCGCAAGCTCTGATCGTCCTCGGACCACTGGGCGCGCAGCCCGAGCGTCCACGCCTGGCCGAGGGCGTTGCGGTCGATCGCCTCCGCCAGCAGGCCCAGGTCTTCCTCGCTGTCCCAGCGCACGCCGTAGGCGAACTCGAAGCGCTGGCGCTCGCGCACGTCGAAACCGACGCGCACCGCCCCGCCCGGCGCCCGCACCACGTCGGGCGTCACCGTCTCGAAGAGCTGGGTCTGACGCAGCCTGCGGCGGGCCTCGAGGACGCTCTCCTGGGAGTAGTCGGTCGACGGCGGCAGCTTGGCGACCTTGCGCGCGTACCCCTCGCGGGTCGAGGCGAGGCCGTCGAAGGAGACCGCGCCGACGAAGTACTGCGTGCCGCGCTCGATCTCGAAGCGCACGTCGGCGAGCCGCTCGGGATCGGCGGCCGCGGGCGCGACGTGCGGCTCGACGGCGGCGTCCGAGTAGCCGCGCGAGCGCAGATCGTCGCGCAGGGTCACCGCCGCGCCCGCCACCCGGTCTGAGCGCAGCGGGTCGCCCGGCCGCAGCTCGATCAGGCCGGCCAGACGCTCGGCCTCGCCGGGCTCGACGCCGGCCAGATCGACACTCGCGACCCGGGGGCGCTCGCCGGTCTCGACGACGACTTCGAGCTCCTCGCCGTCGGCTGACAGACGCCGACTCGCGACCCGCGGGTCCTCGTAGCCGAGATACCGCAGCATCTGCTCCACCCGGCGGTCGGCGTCGGGAAGGCCGGCGGCGAGCTCGACCCGCCGCACCGGCCGCGAGAAGCGCGTCTCGAGCAGGGCCGCCTCGTCCGCCGGCAGGGGCACGAAGCGGATCCTCTCGAGATCGATCCGCTCGCCACCGGTCATCGAGACCGTCACCACCCGGTCGCCGCCGGGGTCGTCGGGATCGAGCAGCTCGACGGCGACGTCGACGCTCGGATCGAGATAGCCCAGGCTGCGCAGCGCGCGGCGGGTCTCCGCGGCCATCTCCTCGAGCGCCACGCCCTCGTAGTAATCCGGGCGGTAGAGATCGACGATCGTCCGACGGAGCGGCTTGGACAGCTTGGCGCCCTCGAACACGAAGGCGGCGTGCGGTCCGGGCCGCGCCGAGACCACCAGCTCGACGGCATCCGGCTCGCCGCCGTGGGCGGGGTCGACGGGCTCGACCGCCACCGTCGCCCGGGCGTCGCTATAGCCGCGCCGGCGCAGCGCCTCGATCACCTCGACCTCGGCGGCGAACGCGGCGCCGTCCGCCAGCCGGTCGCCCTTGCGCAGCCCGAGGACACGCTTGACCCGGCGCTTCGAGACCCCTTCGGGCAGCTGGTAGCGAATCTTCCGGATCTTCGGCCCCGACGACCGTTTGGCGCCGCCCGGACCGAGCAGGACGCGCTGGCGCAGCGCCACGCCCTCGCTGGCCTGGTCGGTCGTGAACACCTGGGCGTTGAGACCCGGCAGCGCCTCGAGCCGGTGCACGTCGAGCAGGTAGGTCTGCGCCTCCGCCTGGCGCAGATCGACCGACGCCGCCAGCGCCACCTGCGGCGAGACGTCCTGGGTCACCGTCAAGCGGGTGCCGGGGTCGGCCTCGCCGAAGATCAGAAGCGGCTGCAGCGAGACGCTCGCCCCGGTGAGGCCACCGGTGAGGCGCGATGCAATCCGCTCGCCGTAGAAGGTTCCCAGGCCCGCCGCCGCCGCCGCCAGCCGGTCGGGCTCGCCGTCGGCGGCGTCGCGCTCGCTGGCGAACGGATCGTCGGCCG
>JBFGLX010000292.1:0-4730 GCA_041575955.1 Thermoanaerobaculia bacterium | reverse complement strand
CTCGACGAGGTCGGGCAGGCGCGGCTGCGCTCGCGGGTCGGCGACAGCTATCTCAAGGAAGGCAACCTGGAGGCCGCCAAGAAGGAGTATCAGCAGGCGCTCGGCTACCTCCAGCCGACCGAGCAGTCCCACGTGCGGATCAACCTGGGCAACGCCTACCAGGCGCAAGCCGACTATGCGGCGGCGCGCAAGGAGTACGAGCAGGCGGCCGTGACGCTCACCGGCGAGGGCAAGGCCACCGTCCTGACGCAGATCGCGCGCGGCTACTACGCCGAGGAGAACTACGAGGCGGCGATCGCCAAGCTCGAGCAGGCGGTGGAGCTGTCGCCGGGCAACGCCGCGGCGATCCAGGTGCTGGCCGACATCCTGACCCGGCAGGGGCGCGAGGAGGAGGCGGCCAAGTACCTCGCGCAGCTGCCCGACGACGCCACCCTGCCGACCGACATGGTCCTCAACATCGGCATCCGCCTGTACAACGAGGGCGACACCGCCAAGGCGCTCGAGTACTTCGAGCGCGCCGTGGCCGAGGCGCCGGACAACCCCGAGGGCTTCTACTACCGCGGCCTCTGCAAGCTCGGCACCGGCGACAACGACGGCGCCAAGGCCGATTTCGAGAAGCTGCTGCAGATGGATCCGAACTCGAGCCACAAGGCCGAGGTCGAGGAGTTCCTGCAGTTCCTCAACCAGTAGTCGAGGAGCGACCCTCCGACATGTTCCGCCTCAGAGGCCGGCTGCCCAGGCGAGCCGGCCTTGTCGTTCTCGCGGCGGTGCTCGGCACGGTCGGCTGCGGCGGCGACGCCAGGGATCTCCGGATTCCGGCCGGGACGCCGATCGTCCTGATCTCGATCGACACCCTGAGATCCGACCGGCTGCCGGCCTACGGCTACACCCGGGTCGCCACCCCGGCGATCGAGCGGCTTCGGCGCGACGGCATCCTCTACGAGCACGCCTACGCGCCGGTCCCGCTGACCTTCCCGTCGCACGCCACGGCGCTCACCGGACTGCTGCCGCTCGCCCACGGGGTGCGCGACAACATGGGCTACCGATTGGACGCCGCGTCGGTCCCCTACATGCCGCGGCAGCTCAAGGAGCTCGGCTACGCCACCGGCGCGGCGGTCTCGACGTTCGTCCTGCGCGGCGGCAGCGGCCTCGCCGACTCGTTCGACTTCTACGAGGACAAGCTGACCTTCGAGGGCGACTGGAGCTACGGCGGCAGCGTCCAGCGCGCCGGCGAGGAGACCCTCGAGCGCGCCCTGCCGTGGCTGGAGTCGGTTGCCGGCCGGCCCTTCTTCCTCTTCTTCCACATCTACGAGCCCCACTCGCCCTACCGGCCGCCCGAGCCGTACGCGTCGCGCTACGCTTCGGCCTACGACGGCGAGGTCGCCCACGCCGACGAGCTGATCGGCCGCCTCCTCGACCGGCTCGAGGCACTCGACCTCTACGACCGGTCGCTCATCTTCCTGATGTCGGACCACGGCGAGGGGCTCGGCGAGCACGGCTACCAGGAGCACGGTCCGCTGATCTACCGCGAGGTCCTCCAGGTGCCGCTGATGCTCAAGCTGCCGGGTGCCGAGCGGGGCGGGAGCCGGGTCGCGACCCCGGCCCAGCTGGCCGACATCTACCCCACCGTGCTGGAGCTGCTCGACCAGCCGCCACCGGGGCCGCTCGACGGCAGCTCCCTGCTGGGCCTCGCGGCCGCCGACGCCCCGGAGCGGCAGATCTACTCGGAGACGGTCTTTCCGCGCCTCCACTTCGGCTGGAGCGAGCTCTCCTCGCTGATCGAGTACCCCTACCACTACATCGACGGACCCGACCCCGAGCTCTACGACCTCGAGGCCGACCCCGGAGAGCTGACCAACATCCTGCGCCGGGAGCGGCGGCTGGCGTCGAAGCTCGACGACCAGCTGGAGAGCTTCGACCGCACGCTCGACGCTCCCGCCCAGGAGGACGCCGAGACCATGCGCAAGCTGGCGGCGCTCGGCTACGTCGGCAGCGCGTCTTTCGAGACCGACGGCCCGCTGCCCGATCCCAAGGCGCGCCTGTTCGTGCTCGACCTGATGATCGAGGCGCTCGACCTGGCGGCGGCCGGGAAGTTCGAGGCCGCGGTGCCCGCCTACCGCGAGGTGCTGGCCGAGGAGCCGGGCATGGTCGACGCCTGGGAGAAGCTGGGGCTCGCCCTGGTTCAGACCGGCCGGCCGGACGAGGCGATCGCGGCGCTCGAGGAGGCGATGCGGCTGTCCGGTGGGGCACCGCAGGTCGCGCTGTCGATGGCCAACGTCTTCCTGCGCCTCGGGCGGCTCGAGCAGGCCGAGGCGCACGCCGAGCTGGCGCTCCCGGTCCACGAGCTCGCCCGGGACGTGCTGGCGCAGGTCGCCCTGCGCCGGGGCGACCTGACCAGGGCCGACCAGCTGGCCGTGGAATCGATGGCCACCCGCGGCGCCCGGCTCGGGCCGCTGATCACGCTCGCCGACCTGCGCCTCAAGCAGGAGCGCTTCGCGGAGGCGCTGGAGCTCACCGGGCAGGCGCTCGAGGAGTTCGGCAGCCGCGGCGACCGCGACAAGCTGAAGGGGGTGTTCTTCATCCGCGGACGCGCCCTGACCCAGCTCGGCGACGAGACCCGGGCGGTGGACGCCTTCCTGCGCGAGATCGAGATCTCGCCCGACCAGCTGGCCTCGTACACCCATCTCGCCTTCCTCTACGCGCTGCTCGACCGCGGCGCCGAGGCGGGGGCGACCCTGCGGCGGATGGTCGAGACCAATCCGACCCCGCACGCCTACGGCGAGGCGGTGCGCACCCTGCGGGCGATGGGCGACCCGCGCTCGGCCGGAGCGCTCTTGCGGATCGCCCGGCAGCGCTTCCCGCAAGACCCGGAACTCCGCCGCCTCGAAGCGGGGTAGGGGACCGGAGGCGCACCGTTGAGGCGGCTTCGCCCGTGGGATAGTCTGGTCGCCCGCCGCGCTTGCCGCTCCCGAGACGAGGAAGCGCAAGGAGAACCATGACAGATCGAGAGTCTCAATCGCGTCCGCACCGCGCGGGCCGGATGGCCGCCACGCTCGCCGTCGTTCTGGCCGGCCTGGCGGCCGGGACCGGCCACGCGCAGGCGCCGGAGGCGCCAGCGCCCCGGCAGGTGCCGATCGGCCAGACCGCCGACCCGGCCCAGGAGGCCGCCACCCGCCGCCAGCAGCAGCTCCGGACGCTCGGCGAGTTCGAGGTCTTCCACGAGTTCACCTTGCGCGACCGGCAGCCGGAGAGCGGCATCACGTTCGAGCACCGGATCACCGCCGACTCCGCCAAGACCTACAAGCCGAACCACTACGACCACGGCAACGGCGTCGCGGTCGCCGACGTCGACGGCGACCGGCGGCTCGACGTCTACTTCGTCAGCCAGCTGGGGAGCAACGAGCTGTGGCGCAACCTCGGTGGCGGCCGCTTCGAGAACATCACCGCCACGGCCGGCGTCGGGATGGCGGACCGGGTCGGGGCCTCGGCCAGCTTCGCCGACGTCGACAACGACGGCGACGCCGACCTCTACGTGACCACGGTGAAGTTCGGCAACGCGCTATTCGAGAACGACGGCACCGGGCGCTTCAAGGACGTCACCGAGCGCGCCGGCCTCGCGTACGCCGGCCACTCGTCCGGCGCGGTGTTCTTCGACTACGACCTCGACGGCCACCTCGACCTGTTCCTGTGCAACGTCGGCGTCTACACCACCGACGAGCTCGGCCCGGGCGGCTACCGGCTCGGCTTCGGCTATCTCGACGGCGGACAGTCGGACGCCTTCAGCGGCCACCTGACGCCGGCGCGGTTCGAGCGCAGCATCCTCTACCGCAACCTCGGCGACGGCAGGTTCGAAGACGTGACCGAGAAGACCGGCCTGGTCGACACCGGCTGGACCGGCGACGCCAGCCCGGCCGACCTCAACGGCGACGGCTATCCGGACCTCTACGTGCTCAACATGCAGGGCGACGACCGCTACTGGGAGAACGTCGGCGGCGAGCGCTTCGTCGACAAGACCGACGAGTACTTCCCCAAGACTCCGTGGGGCACGATGGGCGTCAAGTTCTTCGACCAGAACAACGACGGCCGCATGGACCTGATCCTGACCGACATGCACTCCGACATGAGCAAGAACGTCGGCATCGCCGAGGAGAAGCTCAAGTCCGACATGCAGTGGCCGGACGCCTTCCTCCAGGGCGGCGAGGACAACATCTTCGGCAACGCGCTCTACCGCCGCACGGACGCCGGCTTCGAAGAGGTGTCCGACCGCCTGGGCGCCGAGAACTACTGGCCGTGGGGGCTGTCGACCGGCGACCTCAACGCCGACGGCTGGGAGGACGTCTTCATCGCCTCGAGCATGAACTTCCCGTTCCGCTACGGCGTCAACAGCGTGCTGCTCAACAACCGCGGCAAGAAGCTCCTCGACAGCGAGTACATCCTCGGGGTCGAGCCGCGGCGAGGCGGCCGGGCGATGAAGCCCTGGGTGCTGATGGACTGCGACGGCGAGGATCGTGAGCGCGACGAGTGCCGCGGCCGCAGCGGCCGCTTCGAGCTGCTCGGCACCCTCGGCTCGCGGTCGTCGGCGATCTTCGACCTCGACGACGACGGCGACCTCGATATCGTCACCAACGAGTTCAATTCCGAGCCGATGGTGCTGATCAGCGACCTGAGCGAGCGCACCGAGCTGCGCTATCTGAAGGTGGCGCTGGTCGGCAGGCGCTCGAATCGCGACG
>JBFGLX010000291.1:0-4734 GCA_041575955.1 Thermoanaerobaculia bacterium | reverse complement strand
GCGAGCACCGAATCCCTCCCTCTCCCCCAGTAACGAGCATGGCGAGTGAATGGCGGAGAGGGAGGGATTCGAACCCCCGGACCAGGTTGCCCCGGTCAACTGCTTAGCAAGCAGCCCTGTTCGACCACTCCAGCACCTCTCCGCGGGGTGGGCCGGCGGTCATTCTACGGAGGCGCCGCGAGCCTGACAAGCGGCGTCCATACCGGCCACGGCAGAGCGCAAGGCCTCTCGTCCGGTAGTGGGTCGGTTTGCCGGAAAAACTCCGGCCAGGACCTAAAGCGCAGCGCCCCCACCCCTGAACTGACCCCGGCCGCCTTCGGAAGGGGCGCGAGCCCCGCGGGACTGGACGGAGCCTCCGGTGGCGGCTATGCTCGCGCCATCCTCGAAGTCGCCGTCGAGCCTATCCAGTGGCCCTTATCTTCGAATCCGATCTCCGACCGGGAGCCCGCTTTTCATGAGTCAGACCGTCGCGGCTGATGTGCGCCAGTTGACCATCAACACCATTCGCTTCCTCGCCGTCGACATGGTCGAGGCGGCGCAGTCCGGGCACCCCGGCGCTCCCATGGGACAGGCGCCGATGGCGTACCTCCTGTGGACGAAGCACTTGCGGCACAACCCCCACAATCCGGGCTGGACCAACCGCGACCGTTTCGTGCTGTCGTGCGGGCACGCTTCGGCGCTGATCTACTCGCTGCTCCACCTGGCGGGCTACGACCTGTCGCTGGACGAGCTCAAGAACTTCCGGCAGTGGGGGTCGAAGACGCCCGGGCATCCCGAGTACCGGCACACCCCCGGCGTCGAGACCACCACCGGCCCGCTCGGCCAGGGGCTCGGCAACGCGGTCGGCATGGCGATCGCCGAGCGGCTGCTGGCCGAGACCTTCAATCGGGACGGCTTCCCGGTGATCGGCCACCGGGTGTGGGCGATCGCCAGCGACGGCGACCTGATGGAGGGCGTCGCCTCCGAGGCGTGCTCGCTGGCGGGGCATCTCCGGCTCGGCAAGCTCAACGTGCTCTACGACGACAACCGGATCTCGATCGACGGCCCGACCGACCTCGCCTTCAGCGAGAACGTCGGCGCGCGCTTCGAGGCCTACGGCTGGCACGTGCAGAAGGTGGCGGACGGCAACGATCTGGACGCCCTCGACGCCGCCTTCGAGGCCGCCAAGGCCGAGACCGGCCGGCCGTCGATCGTCGTCGTACGCACCCACATCGGCTACGGCAGCCCCAACAAGCAGGACTCGGCCGCGGCCCACGGCGCGCCACTCGGGGCGGACGAGGTGCGGGCCACCAAGGAGGCGCTCGGCTGGCCGCAGGAGCCGCTCTTCTTCGTGCCCGAGGAGGCGCGCCACGCCTTCGACGAGAGCCGCGAACGCGGCGCCCGAGACGAGGCGCAGTGGAGCGAGCTGATGGCCAGCTACGCGCGGGCGCATCCCGAGGCCGCTGCCGAGCTCGAGCGCCGCCGGCGCGGCGAGCTGCGCGCCGGCTGGGAGGCGAGCCTGCCCCGGTTCTCGCCCGCGGACGGCCCGCTGGCCACCCGCAAGGCATCGGGCAAGGTGCTCAACGCGATCTGCGAAGCGGTCCCCGAGCTGGCCGGCGGCTCCGCCGACCTGACCGGATCCAACAACACCTACCTCGCCGGCCACTCCGACTTCTCCGCCACCGGCGCCGGCCGCAACTTCTACTTCGGAGTGCGCGAGCACGGCATGGGCGCGGCGCTCAACGGCATGGCGCTCTCGGGGATGCTGCGCCCCTACGGCGGCACCTTCCTGATCTTCTCGGACTACATGCGCCCGGCGATCCGGCTGGCGGCGCTCATGAAGCTGCCGGTGATCTACGTCTTCACCCACGACTCGATCTTCCTCGGCGAGGACGGCCCCACCCACCAGCCGATCAGCCAGCTCCTGGCGCTGCGCGCGATCCCGGGGCTGACCCTGATCCGGCCCGCCGACGCCTGCGAGACCGCCCACGCGTGGCGGCTGGCGCTCGAGAACCGCGGCGGGCCGACGGCCCTGGCGCTCACCCGGCAGAAGCTGCCGATCCTGGCCGAGACCGCGGCGGGCGCGGCGGCGGGCGTCGGCCGCGGCGCCTACGTCCTGGCGGACCCCGAAGACGCCGACCCGAGCCTGCTCCTGATCGCCACCGGCTCCGAGGTCTGTCTGGCCCTCGAAGCCGGGCGGGAGCTGGCCCGGCAGGGGGTCGCGGCGCGGGTGGTGAGCATGCCGTCGTGGGAGCTGTTCGACGCCCAGGACGCGAGCTACCGCGAGTCGGTGCTGCCGGCGCGGCTCGAGAAGAGACTGGCGATCGAGGCCGGCACTCCCCTGGGGTGGGAGCGCTACGTCGGCCCGGCCGGCGCGATCCACGGCATCGACGGCTTCGGCGCGTCGGCGCCGCTCGCCGACTTGGCCGAGCACTACGGCTTCACGGTGGCCGAAGTCGTCCGCCGCGCCCTCGCCCTGGTCGGCTGAGCAAGGTCGAACCCGAACCGACCCACCTCTACCGGCCTCCACCTGACCCCATGAGTCGACTCCCCCACGCAAGCGCCGGGCGGGGGCGTCCCTCTCCCCCCGCGGGGGAGGGAGAGGCGAGGGAGAGGGGGGCGATCTGACAGTCCGTACCCGCTTCGCCCCGAGCCCGACCGGCTACCTGCACATCGGCGGCGTGCGGACGGCGCTGTTCAACTGGCTCTTCGCCCGCCGTCACGGCGGCCGCTTCGTCTTGCGGGTCGACGACACCGACGCCAGGCGCAACCTCGACGAGGCGCTGGCGCCGATCCTCGAAGGCTTCCGCTGGCTGGGCATCGACTGGGACGAAGGGCCAGAGGTCGGCGGCGACCACGGGCCCTACTATCAGTCGGAGCGCGGCGAGGTCTACTCGGCCGCGGTCGAGACCCTGATCGAGCGCGGCCACGCCTACCGCGACTACGCGACCCCCGAGGAGCTCGCCGCCGAGCGCGAAGCGGCCCAGGCGGCCAAGGAGCGGTTCCTCTACAGCCGGCGCTGGCGGGCCGCCGACGCCGCGCAGGCTGTCCGCTTCGAGGCCGAAGGGCGCCAGGGTGTGGTGCGGCTCGAGATGCCGCGCGCGGGCGTCTGCCGCTTCACCGATCGCGTCCGCGGCGAGGTCGAGTTCGAGTGGGCGCGCGAGCAGGACCACGTCATCCAGCGCGCCGACGGCACCTGCCTCTACCACCTGGCGAGCGCGGTCGACGACCACGAGATGTCGATCAGCCACGTGATCCGCGCCGAGGAGCACCTGTCCAACACGCCGCGGCAGATCTTCATCGCCGCCGGCCTCGGCTACCGGCTGCCCGAGTACGCGCACCTGCCGTTCGTCGCCGAGCCCGGCAGCAAGGTCAAGCTGAGCAAGCGCAAGCTGGCCAAGTACCTGAAGAACGAGGAGTTCGCCCGCATCCACGAGCACGGCAGGCGGATCGCCGAGCGCATCGGCCACCCGGCCGAGGCCGAAACCTTCAATCCGGTGATCGTCGAGTTCTATCGCGCGGTGGGCTACCTGCCGCACGCGCTGCTCAACTACCTGCTGCTGCTCGGCTGGTCGCTCGACGACAAGACCGAGATCTTCGAGATCGCCGAGATGATCGAGCACTTCTCGCTCGAGCGCATCAACAGCGCGCCCGCCAGCTTCGACCCCCAGAGACTCCTGGCGTTCCAGGATCAGCAGATGCAGCGGCTGGGGCTCGACGCGAAGCGCGAGCTGGTGCTGCCGTTTCTGCGCGCGGCGGGGCTGGCCGGGGCGCAGGCTCCGGCCGAGCTGGGGCCGATCCTCGAGGCCGCCGGCGACCGGATCAAGGTCGCCGGCGACATCCTCGAGTTCGACGATTTCTTCGTCGCCGACGCCGAGCTGGCCTACGACCCGGCCGCGTTCGACAAGCGGCTCGTGGAGCCCGCCGAGGCGGCCGGGCTGCTGGCGGACTTCCGCGATCGCCTGGCGGGCGCGGAGCCGTTCGAGGCCGCCGCGCTCGAGGCGCTCATGCGTGGGTTCGTGGCCGAGCAGGACATCAAGCTGGGCCAGATCATCCACGCGGTGCGCGTGGCGACCACCGGCAAGGGGGTCGGCTTCGGCATGTTCGAGACCCTCGAGATCCTCGGGCGGGAGCGCGTCCTGGCGCGGATCGACCGTGCGCTGGCGCGAGTCTCCCGGACGCCCGGCGATTAGAATGGCCACCGCGTGGCTTGCCCCACGTGGACCCGGACATGAACGAGCCCACCGAGACGACCTCCCCGACCCACTTCATCCAGGCGATCATCGAGGACGATCTCGCCTCGGGCAAGCACGAGCGTATCCACACGCGCTTTCCTCCCGAGCCCAACGGCTACCTGCACATCGGCCACGCCAAGTCGATCTGCCTCAACTTCGGCATGGCCGAGAAGTACGGCGGGCTGTGCAACCTGCGCTTTGACGACACGAATCCGATCAAGGAGGAGGCGGAGTACGTCGAGTCGATCAAGCGGGACGTCCGCTGGCTCGGCTACGACTGGCAGGATCGCGAGTACTACGCCTCGGACTATTTCGAGCAGCTCTACCGGTACGCGCTGCGGCTGATCGAGAAGGGCAAGGCGTACGTCGACGACCTGTCGGCCGAGGAGATCCGCCGCCATCGCGGCACGCTCACCGAGCCGGGGCGCGAGAGCCCCTATCGCGACCGTCCGGTCGAGGAGAGCCTCGACCTCTTCAAGCGCATGCGCGCCGGCGAGTTCGAGGACGGCTCGCGGGTGCT
>JBFGLX010000290.1:0-4739 GCA_041575955.1 Thermoanaerobaculia bacterium | reverse complement strand
GATCGATGTCGACGTTCTCGAACGCCGGGCTCGACGGCAGGCCCGGCATGGTGCGCATGTCGCCGCACAGCGGATAGAGGAACCCGGCGCCGACGCTCGCCCGGATGTCGCGCACCGGCAGCCGGAAGTTGGTCGGCACGCCCTTCCAGCGCGGCTCGTGACTGAGGCTCAGGTGGGTCTTGGCCATGCAGATCGGCAGCTTGTCGTAGCCCAGCCTGGTGAAGCGCTTGATCTTCTGTTCGGCGGGACCGAGAAAGTCGACCCCCTCGGCGCCGTAGACCTTGGTGGCGATGATCTCGATCTTGGCCCGGATCGGCAGCTCCAGGTCGTAGAGAAAGCGGAAGCTCTTCGGCCGCTCGCAGGCGTCGGCCACCGCGCGCGCCAGATCGACGGCGCCGGCGCCGCCCTGCGCCCAGTGGTCGGTCATCACCGCGGTCTCGGCGCCGGCCTCGACCGCCAGCCGCTCGAGCAGGGCCACCTCGCGGTCGGTGTCGGCGCTGAAGCGGTTGACCGCCACCACCACCGGCACCCCGAAGAGCTTGGCGATCCGGATGTGCGCCGCCAGGTTGGCGCAGCCCGTTTCGAGCGCTGCGAGGTTCTCGGTGGTGAGCTCCTCGGGCAGCGGCCGGCCGGCCACCACCTTGCCGGCGCCGCCGTGCATCTTGAGCGCCCGGATGGTGGCCACGATCACCACGCAGTCGGGCACCAGGCCGCTCGCGCGGCACTTGATGTCCATGAACTTCTCCATACCGATGTCGGAGCCGAAGCCCGACTCGGTGACCACGTAGTCGCCGAGCTGGAGCGCGATCCGGTCGGCGATGACGCTCGAGTTGCCGTGCGCGATGTTGGCGAACGGCCCGGCGTGCACCAGCGCCGGCGTGTGCTCGAGGGTCTGCAGCAGGGTCGGCATGAGGGCGTCCTTCATCAGCACCGCCATGGCGCCGGCGACCCTGAGATCCTCGGCGGTCACCGGCTCGTGCTTCATGGTCTCGCCGACGACGATCCGGCCGAGGCGCTCGCGCAGGTCGCGCAGGTCCGACGCCAGCGCCAGGATCGCCATCACCTCGGAGGCGACCGAGATGTCGAAGCCGGTCTCGCGCGGATAGCCGTTCGGCTTGCCGCCCAGGCCGATCACGACGTTGCGCAGGTTCCGATCGTTCAGATCGAGCACCCGCGGCCAGCTGACGTTGAACGGGTTGATCCCGAGCGCGTTGCCGTGGTGGATGTGGTTGTCGATCGCCGCCGCCAGCAGGTTGTGGGCGGCGGTCACCGCGTGCAGGTCGCCGGTCAGATGGAGGTTGAAGTCCTCCATCGGGATCACCTGGCTGTAGCCACCACCCGCAGCGCCCCCCTTGATCCCGAAGGTCGGCCCCTGGCTCGGCTGCCGGATGCAGGTGAACACCTTCTTGCCCAGGCGCCCGAGCCCCTGGGCGAGCCCGACCACCGTCGTCGTCTTGCCCTCGCCGAGCGGCGTCGGCGTGATCGCGGTGACGTCGACGTACTTGCCGCGCGGCCGGTCGGCGAACTTCTCGCGCACGTCGAGATGGACCTTGGCCTTGTACGGGCCGTAGAGGTCGAGGTCGTCCGGTCCCAGGCCCACCCCCTCGGCCACCGACAGGATCGGGTCGACGTGGGCGTCCTGCGCGATCTCGAGATCGCTCGGAACCGGGTCCTTCGGTTGCGGAAAGCGACCGGTCTCGGCTGGCTCCATCCTCGCCATCTTACGTTGACAGGATACCCAATTCACCCGCTCGGGCGGGTGGCAACCTCCTCATGCCACGGGCGGGTCACGGCCAGGCTAGACTCGTCCCGTGCTCGAGGCCGTCGATCTGACCAGCAAGCTCGCCAAGAGCGAGTACAAGCGTCGGCTGCCCGCCCTGCAGCATCGGCTCTGGGAGCTGCAGCGGGCCGGCTGGAGGGCCGCGGTGCCGGTGGTGATCGTCTTCGAGGGCTGGGACGCGGCCGGCAAGGGCGACTGCATCCGCAAGCTCACCGAGCGGCTGGAGCCGCGCGGCTTCGAGCTCCATCACGTGACCGACGAGCCGCGCACCCACGAGCGCGACCTGCCCTGGATGTGGCCGTTCTGGGTCGACGTCCCGGGCCGGGGCAAGATCGCCATCTTCGATCGCTCCTGGAACCGGCGAGCGGCGATCGGGCGCGTCGTGCGGCCGGGCGCGGAGATGGAGTGGCGGCGGGCGCTGCGCGACATCGGCGACTTCGAGCGCTGGCTGGCCGACGACGGCTACGTGCTGATCAAGCTCTTCCTGCACATCGGCAAGAAGGAGCAGCTGCGGCGTTACGAGAAGTGGAAGGGCGACCCCGGGGCGAGCTGGAAGGCGCTCGAGGGGACGTGGCAGAAGCCCAAGCGATACGCCGACCACCTGGCGGCCACCGAAGAGCTCCTGCAGCACACCGAGGCGGCGTGGAGCCCGTGGGAGATCGTCGCCGCCACCGACAAGCGCTGGGCCCGCGTGCGGGTGTTCGAGACGATCATCGCCCGGCTGGGCGCGGCCCTGGCGGAGCGCGGAATCGAGCTCGAGGAGCCGCCGCCCGAGGGCGGCTGCCGTGACGACGGCGGCGAGGAGGACGACTAGCTTGACCTGCTCGCCAACGCTCGCCCAGAACGCCGGAAAGGGAAGGCCACGCTAGTGCTGGAAAGCGTCGATCTGAGCCTGGCCCTCGACCGCGAGCAGTACCGGAAGCAGCTCCGCAAGTGCCAGGTGGCGCTCCACCAGCGGGCGCGGCGGCTCTACGACGCGCGCCGCACGCTCATCGTCGTCGCCGAGGGCTGGGACGCCGCCGGCAAGGGGGGCGCCATCCGCCGGCTGACCGAGAAGCTCGATCCCCGGGCCTACCAGGTGTTCGCGATCGCCGCGCCCACCGAGGAGGAGCTGGCGCACCACTACCTGTGGCGCTTCTGGCGCCGGCTGACGCCGCCGCGCGAGAAGCAGGTCCTGATCTTCGACCGTAGCTGGTACGGACGGGTCCTCGTCGAGCGGGTCGAGGGCTTCGCCACCGACGACGAGTGGGGGCGCGCCTATCGCGAGATCAACGATTTCGAGCGCCAGCTGGTCGACGCCGGGGTGCTGATCGTCAAGCTCTGGTTCCACCTGAGCCCCGACGAGCAGATGCGCCGTTTCGAGGCCCGCAAGGCCACGCCCCACAAGCGCTGGAAGCTCACCGGCGAGGACTGGCGCAACCGCGCGAAGTGGGCCGACTACGAGGCGGCGCTCGAGGACATGCTATTGAAGACCAGCACGCTGCAGGCGCCCTGGACGCTGATCGAGGCCAACGACAAGCGCTGGGCGCGGATCAAGACGCTGCGGACGTTGATCGACGCCCTCGATTCGGTCGAGGCGAGTTAAGGAAACTCTCACCCAAACTCGAGAACCTCGTCGGTCCGTGTGTCCCTGCGCACCGCCGCCCAGCGCCGGCAGCCCTGGACGTGAAACCAGCGCTCGATCACCGGGCCCTCGAGGTTGTCGTGCATGAACGCCCGGTCCAGGTCGCGCGCGTCGGGGTCGGTGATCGACTCGGGCACCACCGGCACTTCGCCGTAGAGGAACTCCTCGATCGGGCGGCGACCGCAGTTCGGACAGGGGATCAGGAGGCTCATGTGCGGCGTCCGGAACGCGGCCGGGGGCAAGCCCCGCCCCTACGATCTGGTCTTGGAGGGGCGAGGTGCATCGCGGGCTCCATCAGTGGGTCCCCGCCGAGCCGCGGTCGGCGAGGGTGCGGTCGCGGGCGAAGCGATCGAGCGAGAACGGGGCGATCAGCTCGGGCGGCTCGCCGGTGGCGATGAGCTCGGCCATCCCCTCGCCGCCGGCCGGAATCGCCTTGAAGCCCCAGGTGCCCCAGCCGGTGGTCACGTAGAAGCCCCGGACCGGGGTCGCGCTCATGATCGGCGAGTAGTCGGGGCTCATGTCGCAGATGCCGGTCCACTGGCGCAGGACGCGCAGGTCGCGCAGGAAGGGCAGCAGCGTGATCGCCCGGAACGCCGTCTGCTGGAGGAAAGGATGACCCGACCGGTAGGAGTAGCTCGGCTGGCGGTCGATCTCGGCGCCCATCAGCATCTCGCCGCGCGCGGTCTGGGAGGTGTAGAAGAGCAGGTCGGCCGACGAGACGATGGGCTCGAACCGGCGCCGGTAGTGGTTGGTGACGAAGGCCTGGAGCGGGTGGCTGCGGATCGGCAGCCGCAGGCCGGCCATCGCCCCGAGAGCGCTGACGTGCCCACCGACCGCGGCCAGGACGGCGCCGGCGAAGATCCGGCCGGCGGGGATCTCGACTCCGACCACCCGGTCGCCGTCCATGACCAGTCCGGTGACCGGCGTCCGCTGATGGACGTCGACGCCCAGGCGCATCGCGCCCTCGGCGTAGGCCCAGACCACCCGGTCGTGCCGGGCGGTGGCGCCTTCCGGATGGTAGGTCGCGCCGCGCACCGGCCAGAGGCCGCCGCCCGAGAGATCGACCTCGGGGCAGATCCTCTTGACCTCCTCGGGGGTCACGAACTCCGTCCGCGCCCCGAACGCCGTGTTGATCGCGGCGCGCGCCTTCTCCGCCCGTACCCCCATCTCGCTGTGCGCGATCCACAGGAGCCCCTTCTGCATGTGCATCAGGTCGCGCCCGGTCTCGTCCTCGAGGGTCTGGTAGAGCTCGATCGAGTGCTGGTAGAAGCGCACCGCCTCGGGGATGCCGTAGTTGGCCCGGATGACGGTGGTGTTGCGGCCCGAGCTGCCGCT
>JBFGLX010000289.1:0-4745 GCA_041575955.1 Thermoanaerobaculia bacterium | reverse complement strand
GGCTACAACGGCATCCTCTTCCAGGGCGTCTACAACGGCTGGGTGCGCGACGTGGCGATCGTCAACTTCGACGCCGGCATCCACTTCTGGTACTCGCGCTACACGACCGGCGACGGCATTCTCTTGACCGGCCGCGGCGGCCACTACGGGCTCAACCTGGGCGGCTGCCAGGACTGCCTGATGACCCGCTTCGTGCTCGACAACGCCTCGGTGCACGATCTTTCGACCTCCAACCTGGGCAACGGCAGCGTCTTCTCGCGCGGCCGCGGCGAGGAGATCAACTTCGACCACCACCGCGGCGCGGCCTACGAAAATCTCTTCTCCGACATCCACGTCGGGCGCGCCTGGCGCAGCCGCCGCATCTGGCAGTGCAGCGGCACGCCGACCGGCCACTACACCGCCGCGCGCGAGACGTTCTGGAACCTGGCGCCCAAGGTGAAAGACAAGTGGCTGCCGGTCTGGCCGGCGATGAACCTGATCGGCAACATCCAATCGACGACCGGCGGTCCTTCGGAGACCACCGACGCCTGGATCGAGGCGGTCAAAGGGCTGCAGCCGCGCGATCTGCACTCCGCCCAGCTCGCCCGCCGACTCGGCCGGCCGATCCCGACGCCGGCGCCGCTGCCCGCCCCGCGCCCGCCTTCGGAGCCACCCGCGCAGTGACTCCCCGGCGCGCCCTGCTCGGGGTCCTCCTGTTCGCCCTCGCCTGTCGCGAGGCGCCACGGGAGGTGCCGGCCGTCCGCCTGCTCGACCTGGCGCCCGGCGCCGAGGTCCGGTGGCCCAGACAGCGCACGCGCCGGCTGCCCGAAGCCATCGACGGGCCGCGCACCTTCCGCGCGCTGCGGCTCGGTCGGGTCGGGCGGGTGGCGATGTTCCCGGCGGCTCGCGAGGGCGATTCGCGGCTGTCGCTGCTCGCCCCCACCCCGACCCGGTACGATTTCGTCTTGACGCCGCCCGCGGGCGCCGTTCTCGAGCTGAGCCTCGGCTACGTGCCGCCGGCGGGCGCCGGCGGCTCCAAGGTCGGCTTCTCGGTGTTCCTGACCACCGCCGACGGCGGCGGCCAAGTGATGCTCGATCTCGAGCTCGAGACCCGTCCGGACGGCGACTGGGTCGATCGGCGCCTCGATCTGGCGGATTGGGCGGGGCGTGAAGTGAGCCTGACGCTCCAGACGCGCGGCGACGACACCGAGGCCCCGGTTTGGGCGGCCTGGGGAGCTCCCGAGATCGTCAGCCCACCGCATCCCGAGCGTGGACCCGACGTCATCCTGATCAGCCTCGACACCTTGCGCGCCGATCGCCTCGGGAGCTACGGCTACGAGCGACCGACCAGCCCGAATCTCGACCGGCTGGCGGCGCGCTCGGTGCGCTTCGCCACCGCGGTGAGCCAGGCGCCCTGGACGAGGCCGTCGCACCAGTCGATGTTCAGCGGGTTCTACCCGTCGAGTCGCGATCGCCCGGAGCGGCCGGTGCTGGCCGAGGCGCTGCGCGCGCGCGGCTTCCGTACCGAGGCGCTCACCGGTGGCGGCCAGATGGACTTCCGGCTCGGCTTCGCCGACGGCTTCGACGGCTACCGGGTGTTCGACTGGATCCGCGATCTGGACGAGCTCGAGCGCTGCCTGGAGGCCTCGGCCGGCCGGCGCCGGTTCCTCTTCCTGCACACCTACGAGATCCACGACCCCTACACCCACACCGAGCTGGTCACCGGCGAGATCCCGGAAGGCGTCGAGGCGCGCTGGGACAAGAAGCTCAACGCGCTCTTGCGCGACGAGCTGACCGACGAGCGCAAGCGGCTGGCGAGCGAGCTCTACGACGGCGGCATCGCCTTCGCCGACCGGCGGCTCGGCGAGCTGTTCGAGCGGTTCGAGGCGCGCGGCGTCTTCGAGCGCTCGATCGTCGTCGTCACCAGCGACCACGGCGAGCAGTTCTGGGAGCACGGCTCCTGGCGCCACGGCATGAACCTCTTCGACCACCAGCTCCTGGTGCCGCTGATCGTGCACCTGCCGCCCGGGGTGCAGGACGAGCTGGGCGGCGGGCGGCGGCTCACCGGCCGCGTGATCGAGCAGCAGGTGCGTCTGGTGGACCTCCATCCGACGCTCCTCGACCTGCTCGGCGTGCCGCTCGAGCATCGCGTCGACGGCCGCTCGCTCGTGCCGCTCCTCGAAGGCGGCGAGCTGCCCGAGGTCGACGCCTTCGCCGAGAGCCTCAACGTCAAGTTCCGCGACGCCAAGGCGCTGCGCTCGAAGAACTACAAGTACGTCTTCAGCTATCCGAAGGCGCCGGGGGTCGAGCGGGGGATCGAGCAGCAGCGCGAGCTCTACGACCTGACCCGCGATCCCGGCGAGCAGCACGACCTCGCCGCGGATCGGCCCGACGCCGTCGCCGAGCTCGACGCGCGCCTTCAGACCCTGCTCGAGCTGCTCGCGGATCCGAGCGAGCTGGAGCTCGACCCCGATCTCGAGGGGCTCGACCCGGATCTGCGCGAGCGGCTCGAGGCGCTCGGCTACCTCGGCGACTGACGGACGCGACGCTCGTGGCCGGCCTGGCTGCGAGGCTTTGCAGGGTAGTAGACTCGCCCACGTTTCTGCGCAAGCGGGGCAGGGGCCGCGCCGGTCGGCCCGAACCAGGAGGCGAGCATGAGCACGTTACCGAGTTGGCTACGGAAGGAGTACGAGTTCCGCACGCTGTCGCGCGGCAACCGCGGCAAGCAGGTGAAGCTGGCCCAGGAGTGGCTGACCCTCGACGGCGGCGTCCACGTCGTCGCCGACGGCAGCTTCGGCCCCGCCACCGAGGCGGCGGTCAGGCTCTTCCAGGAGCGGCACGGCCTGCCGGTCTCGGGCAAGGTCGTGCGCGCGACCTTCGATGCCCTGACCGCACCGCTTCATCGGGCCCTGGCGCCGATCGCGAAGGGCGACAAGAGCTTCCACGAGCTGGTGGTCGCCTACGCCGAGCAGCACGAAAAAGAGCACCCGCGCGAGGTCGGTGGCCAGAACCGCGGCCCCTGGGTGCGGCTCTACATGAAGGGCAGCGAAGGCCCCGAGTTCCCCTGGTGTGCCGGCTTCGTCTCCTTCGTCACCAGCCAGGCGGCAGCGACCTTCGACACCAAGCTCGAGATCCCCTACACGGTCTCGTGCGACGTCATCGCCGTCGAGGGCAAGCACCGCCACCGCTTCGTGCCGGAGAGCGAGATGAAGGCGCTCAAGACCCAGGTGCGGGGCGGCAGCGTCTTCCTGAACCGGCGCACCCCGACCGACTGGGTCCACACCGGCATCGTGGTCCGGTTCGGCGACGACGTCATCGAGACCATCGAGGGCAACACCAACGACGACGGCAGCCGCGAAGGCTTCGAAGTCGTGCGCCGGCTCCGCGGGTACAAGAGCAAGGACTTCGTGCGGCTGGACTAGGTATCTCCCATAGCTCGACATCTTGACGAATGAGTCGAGTGATCGACCGGCTTCCGTCGGGCGCCAAGGCCGCGCCTCGGACCCAGCCGCTGTGGCCTTCGAGGGTGCGGAGCAGGGCCGGCTCCGGCAGGTCCGGCGGGGGCGATCTCGGGGCGCCAGCCCGGGCCGCCGAGCCATGGCGAACGGCGCTGAGCCGGCAGTTGTCCCCGGGGGCGAAAATGTGGCATAAATAGACCGTGCAAGGCGTGCCGTCTTGAGAGACCCGGCCGAGCGAGGCGGAACGGTCGCGGGAGCCGGACACGGCCCGGAAGCGGCGGCGGTGACCCGCCGGATCCTGCATTGCGACATGGACTGCTTCTACGCGGCGGTCCACGTGCGCGACGATCCGTCGCTGCGCGGCAAGCCGGTGGTGATCGGCGGCAGCCCCGGGGGCCGCGGGGTGATCGCAGCGGCGAGCTACGAGGCGCGCGAGTTCGGGGTGCGCTCGGCGATGCCGTCGGCGCAGGCGATCCGGCGCTGCCGGCATCTGGTGTTCATCAAGCCCGACTTCGCGCGCTACCGGGCCGAGTCGGAGCGGGTATTCGCGATCCTGCGCTCGTTCACCCCGATCGTGCAGCCGGTGTCGATCGACGAGGGCTACCTGGACATGACTGATCAGCTCGACGAGTGGGGGAGCGCCACCGCGGCGGCCAGGGCGATCCGGCGCCGGGTGCTCGTCGAGCGCGGCCTGACCGTGAGCATCGGCGTCGGTCCGAACCGCCTGATCGCCAAGATCGCATCCGATTTTCGCAAGCCCGACGGCCTGACGGTCGTGCCGCCGCACCGGGTCGAGGCGTTCCTGAAGCCGCTGCCGGTCCGGCGGCTGCCCGGGGTCGGGCCGGCGACCGAGAAGCGGCTCGAGAAGATCGGCGTCCTGAGGATCGAGGATCTGCTGCGCTTCGCGGCCGACGAGCTGGAAGCGCGCTTCGGCCGCTGGGGAGCCGTCCTCTACCACTACGCGCGCGGCCGTGACGCGCGGCCGGTGCGGGTGAGCCGCGAGCGCAGGAGCGTCAGCAAGGAGCGCACCTACGGCACCGATCTCGCCGAGCTCGCCGAGATGGACGCCGAGCTCGCCCGACTCGCTACCGGCGTCGCCGCGGCGCTGCGCAAGAAGAACCTCTCGGGCCGGACGCTGACGGTCAAGATCCGCTACGCCGACTTCACGACGCTGACTCGCTCGCACACCTTCCGCGCCCCGACCTGCTCTTCGGAGGCGCTGCTCGGCGCCGCCCGCGAGCTCCTGCGAAAGAGCGAGGCGGGCAAGCGCCGGGTGCGGCTGCTGGGCGTCGGCTGCTCGAACCTGGT
>JBFGLX010000288.1:0-4781 GCA_041575955.1 Thermoanaerobaculia bacterium | reverse complement strand
TGAAGATCCTCAAGACCCTCGCCATAGCGCTGCTCGCCGTCCTGCCCCTCGGAGCGTGCACCGTCGAGCAGACCGAACAGGCCGAGCTGCCCGAGGTCAACGTCGAGGTCGAAGGCGGCTCCCTGCCGAAGTTCGACGTCGACGCGGCCGAGATCGAGGTCGGGCTCGAGACCAAGCAGGTCACGGTGCCCGAGGTCGACGTCAGCACGCAGCAGGTCGACGTCAAGGTGCCCGACATCGACATCGACATGCCCGACGAGAAGGTGGTCGACGACGCGCCCGACGACGACGGCCAGGACAGCTGATCGCCCGCGGGCGGCGCTCGGGCGCCCCGGCCCCACCGAGACCGGAGATTTCGATCTCCGGTCTTTTTTCTAGCCTGACCTTCTCACCAGCCTTCGAGTCACAAGGCCGCAAATGACTGGAGACGCGAGGCTTGCGACCGAGGGCAACGCAGGCGGACCGGAGCGAAACGCGGCAGATTCGGGTAGTTGCGGCATTCCGGGCCCTAACCGCTTCGCCGGCCGACCGCGAACTCGCCCAGCATCCGGCGCAGGACGGTCGGGTCGGCAGGCTTGGTCATGTGGTGGTGAAAGCCCACCGACGCGCTTTTTTCCATGTCCTGCAGCCGGCCGAAGCCGGTCATCGCGATGGCCAGCCGGTTGTCGGTCGAGAAGCCGCGCTGGCGCAGGGACCGCAGGACGCTGTAGCCGTCGCGGCCGGGCAGATCGATGTCGAACAGCAGGACGTCGGGCCGCTGCTCCATAGCCGCCTCGATCGCCGAGTCGCCGTCGAAGCAGACCCGTGGCTTGTGGCCCCAGAGCTCGAGCAGGATGGCGAGCGCTTCGGCGCTGTCCTTGTTGTCCTCGACCAGCAGCACTTCGAGCGGCGGCACCTTGTTGTCCACCGGCAACGGCTCGGTCGATTCGGCGCCGTCGCCGCCCGCCGACGCCGGCAGCTTGACCGTGAACTCACTCCCCTCGCCCGCTCCCGCGCTCTCGACTTCGACCACGCCGCCGTGGCACTCGACGAGCTGCTTGACCAGGGTGAGGCCCAGCCCCAGGCCCTGGCGCGAGTCCAGGGCGCTGCGGGCTCCCTGGCTGAAGGGCTCGAACAGGTGCCTCCGCACCTCGGTGGTCAGCCCCTGGCCGTTGTCGCGGACCCTGCAGACGACCGCGCCGTCCGCGTGGGCGAGCTCGACCTCGATCGCGCCTCGCCTCGGCGTGTACTTGGCGGCGTTGGTCAGGAGGTTGGCGAAGACCTGTCGCAGGCGGTCGTGGTCGCCGTCGACCCACATCGGCTCCGCGGCCTCGGGCACCCTCAGCGACTGGCGGCGCTCCTCGACCAGGTCGCGAACGCTGTCGACGGCTTGCGCAATGCAGTCGCGCAGGTCCACCCTGGCGATCTTCAACTCGACGGCGCCGTGAGCGATGCGCGAGATGTCGAGCAGGTCGTCGACCAGGCGGCTGAGGTGGGTCGTCTGGCGCTCGAGGCGCGCCACGTGCTCGAGCAGCCGGGGATCGTCGCTCTCATTGCTCAAGATCGACAGCGTGTTGACGATCGGAGCGAGCGGATTGCGCAGCTCGTGCGAGAGCATGGCCAGAAATCGGTCCTTGCGCCGGTCCGCCTCGGCCAGCTGCTCGGCGCGCTGGCGCAAGGTAGCCCGGGATTTCTCGCTCAGGATCGCGATCGCGGTCAGATCGACTCCGATCGAGGTCAGGTAGACGTCGTCCGCCGTCGGCGACACCGGCTCGCGGTAGTACATCGCCAGGGTCGCCAGGATCTCGCCGTCGGGCCCCTTCACCGGCTCCGACCAGCACGCCGCAAGGTCGTGCTCGGCGGCGAGGTCCTTGAAATCCGCCCAGCGCGGGTCGCTGGCGATGTCGACCACGGTGACGGTCTCGCCCAGGTAGGCGGCCGTGCCGCACGAGCCCACCCGCGGACCGATCTCGATGCCGTCGATGGCGGCGTTGTAGGCGGCTGGCAGGCTGGGCGCCGCGCCGAAGCTCAACCGCTTGCCGTCGTCCGAGAGCAACAGGATCGAGCACAGGCAGTGCTCCGAGTGATCCTCGATGAAGCTGGCGATCGCATGCAGCACATCCGCCAGGGCATGGTTGCCGACGATCCGCTCGAGCAGCCCCTTTTGATGCTCGAGCAACAGCTCGGCGTGCCGCCGTCGCGCAACTTCGTGACGCAGGTCGACCACCTGGCGGGTCAGAACCGAGAACGTGCTGCGCGACTCGTCCGTCGGCTTGAGCCGCAGCCGCAACAGGGTCTCGGGCATCGGCAGCGGACGGACGACGACCCGGCCGCCCTCGGCGCGACAGTCGATGGTCGCGCCGTCGGCGCCCTTGACCGCGAGCGCGCCGGGCACGGCGGCGGCCGCCCGGGACATGGGCTTGAGCACCTCGTCGAGCGCCTTCTCGGGCGCCTCGAGCCAGCGCCGGAGATTCGCGCCCTCGAGCTCGCTGCGCCGGTGGCCGAGCAGCCGAGCCGCGGCGGAATTCGCCGCGTGGATCTCGCCGTCGGCGCCCAGAAGAAGCTCGGCCGCCGACGAGGCGGCGGCCAGCGCACGGAACGCGTCGACGATCAGGGTCCGGGGGTCAGGACTTGTAGTACTCGCGGGCTGCATCGTCACCACCCTTCGAGCCGGGTCGGAGATGGACGACAACCCGGCACCCGTTGTGGCCTTCGGCGATCGTCTCCTCGAGCTCTACGCGAGCGTAGCCGAGATTCTCGGCGGCGATCACGCCGAAGACGTTGGACGTCATCATGCAGAGCGCGGGGCGCCCGCGGACCTTGTCGCCGAACGGGCAGGCGCGATTGCCGAGAACGATCCTCTCGTCGTCCTCTTCGATCACGTAGAAGTCGCCCTGGATGCGTCTCTTCAGATCGACCAGCACTTCGGCCACCTGGCCGCGCGAGAGCCGGTCGAGGGCCAGGGACCGCTTGTAGCCTTCGTTGATCTCGTCGCCGATTCGCTGGCCGACGACGCTCACGAAGCCGCCGGCGTCGTGCAGGCCGACGACTTCTTGCAGCGTCTGGGTGAGGTGGCCGAGCAGCGAGCGCATGAAGACGTCCCGCTCGAGCGGGATGTCGGCCGCCTGCACCGAGCCGGCGGCTGTTCCGCCCTGGTCGTGTTCGTTCATTCGATCCGTCCTTCGGAGTTACCGGGCCGGGCCCGGCGGTCGGCGCCCCGGGACACCGTCTCGGCGTCGTCCCTTTCGTAAGAATTCAAGCGATTGTAGACCGTCTTGACGCTCACGCCGAGAGCCTTGGCGGTCTCGTTCTTGTTGCCGCCGAACTGGTCGAGCGTGGCGAGAATCAGGCGGCGCTCCACCTCCGCGACCGGCGTGCCGACGCGGACTCTCAAGAAGGGCCCCTCGGGCTTCTCTTCACCGGTGATCGTCGGCGGCAGGCTGTCCACGTCGATCTCGTTCTCGGCCAGGATGAAGGCGCGCTCGACGACGTTCTTGAGCTCCCGGACGTTGCCCGGCCAGTGATAGCCGCACAACCGCTTCATCGCCTGTTCGCTGATGGTGGAGCGCGCGCCGCCGCCGTCGTCGAGCTGGCGCAGGAACTCCTTCACCAGCAGCTCGACGTCGCCCTCGCGCTCGCGCAAAGGGGGCAGCTCGATGGGAAAGACGTTCAGGCGGTAGAGCAGATCGAGCCGCAGCTTGCCCTTCTCGACCGCCGTCTCCGGATCGCGATTGGTCGCCGCGATGATCCGCACGTCCACCCGCACGGGCTCGTCGCCGCCGACCCGCACGACGGTGGCGGTCTCGAGCACCCGCAGGAGCTTCACCTGCAGCTCGAGCGGCATCTCGGTGATCTCGTCGAGAAACAGGGTGCCGCCGTCGGCACGCTCGAAGTAGCCGCGGTGGCGCCGCGTCGCGCCGGTGAACGAGCCCTTCTCGTGTCCGAAGAGCTCGCTCTCCAGCAGCGTCGGGGTGACGGCGCCGCAGTTGAGAGCGATGAACTTGTTCTTGCGCCGTCGGCTCAACCGGTGTACCGCCGCGGCCACCAGCTCCTTGCCGGTGCCGCTCTCGCCGACCAGGAAGACCGACGCGTTGGTAGGCGCGACCTTCTCGACCAGATCGTAGACCCGCTGCATCGCCTTCGACGTGCCGATCATCGAGCCGAATCGACCGACGCTGCGCAGCTCGCCGCGCAGGGCGGAGATCTCGTCTCGCATGTCGCGTGAGCGATGGAGGCCGGCGAGCAGCGCCTTCAAGCGCGCTACGTCGACCGGCTTGGTCAGATAGTCGTAGGCGCCGAGCCGTAGCGCTTCGACCGCCGTGTCGACGCTGGCATTGCCGGTCACCAGGATGACGTCCACATTCTCCGGCCGATCGGCCAGCTTGCTCAGCAACTCGGTGCCGCGGCCGTCGGGCAGGATCAGATCGCAAAGAACGACGTCGATCGGCTCCGTTTCGAGCCGCTCGTCGGCGTCCGCCAGGTTGGTGGCGGTCACCGTGTCGAATCCCTCCAGCTCGACCAGCTGCGCCAGCGCGTCGAGGGAGCTGGGGTCGTCCTCGACGATCAGGGCTCGGGGTCCGCTCAAGGCTGGTCCTCGGGAAACCGCGCGCTGACCACCGTCCCCTCGGGACCCGTGCTGGTCAGCCTGAGCTCGCCGCCGTCCGCCTCGATCAGCTGGCGGGCGACGTAGAGGCCGAGGCCGGCCTGGCCCGGCCGCGTCGAGTAGTGACGCTCGAAGATGCGCTCCTGTGACTCCGGCTCGATGCCCGGGCCGTCATCCCGCACGTCGACGACGAGCGAGC
>JBFGLX010000287.1:0-4806 GCA_041575955.1 Thermoanaerobaculia bacterium | reverse complement strand
TTGCATGGCCCGGCCGATCCGGTCGAGGCCCCTTAGCAAGACTATGCCCCCTCTCACGACCAAACGATGTGATGGCCCTCAAGGCCCCGATGGAAGCATGGTCTGGCGTTCCACGAACCACAACACTACGCACTCAGCAGTCGACAAGACGCCGGGCGACGCGACGCTCGGCGAGTCGGGCAACCCGTAGCGACCGCAGGAGGTCACGCGACCGTAGGCGCTCGATGCCAACCCGCGCGAGCCCGAGGGGGGAGTGTGGGCTTGACAACGCTTTTCATGGAAGCAATGCGTTTTGACTACTTTCGTAGTTCAAAACGCGGTGACTCGCAGCCCTCCGGGTGCTCTAGGGGCGGCACGGCCGGGCGTGCCGAAGCCGGTCACAGATTCGTCATCAGTTCTTCGGTTCCACCCCCGGGCGGACAGCCGTGTCGTTTCGCCCTCAGTCAACCGTTCACGTGATACGAGAGTTGGGCCGGACCATATTCTGGGGTCAAGAGCCCCTATCACGGGCTCCCCGTCGCTGGTCAGCGCGGTCGGAGTGTCTCCTCCCCGGCCACCTCACCCTATTGAACGGCAATGAACTTCTGGAACGGGCGGAGCAGGCCATTCCCCTGCCCCAAGTTAGGTCGGGAAGGCGCGTTCAAGGCCGTCGAGCCGAGCGGCGAGGCGCTACAGATCTGCCGCGAACGGCCGGCTGCAATAGGATCAGCCGATGCACGCTCGAGCCGCGCGTTCCGCTGTCGCCGTGGCGCTCGCGTTCTGCGTGGTCGCGGGCCTGGCGTTGACCGGATGCGCTCAAGAGACTCCGCGAACTCCTCGCCGCGACTCACGCGTCGTTGACGCACCCGGCGTTCTGTCGGATGGCCAGCTCCGATCGATTGCCGACTACCTGGAGTTCGTCGAGTTCGAACGCGGGGTGGACTACCGGGTCCTGGTAATCGACGACCCTTTTGCCGACCTAATGCAGACGGCGGTATCGAGCTACCAGAGCATGGCTATCGGCGCGCAAACCGCTGGGCAGGGGTTGCTCCTGCTGGTCGATGTGGGCGCGAACCGGGCGCGGGTGGAGGTCGGCTACGGTCTGGAGCACCGGGTGCGCGACGCCGAGGCCTCGTCGATGATCATCCAGTTTCTGGCGCCCTACTTCGAGTCGGGGCAGGTTGCGAACGGAATCGAAGCCTCGGTCGAGCGGCTGGTGGACGTCCTCAGGCCCAGCCGGGAGGAGACTCCGGCGGGCCAGCCGGTGCTCGGGTCGGGGGGAGCGGGCGCCACCGAAGCGCTGCTCGCCGGGATCGACTCTCTGACGCCCGAGACGAAGGCAAGGTTGAAGACGATCCTGGTGCCGCAGGCCCATCCCGAGGACTGCGTGCATCTCGAGATCGCGTTGATGCACCGTGGTATCTACTACCGGGACGTGCCGATGTACGACGGAGCCTGGCGGCGCGCCGATCGGCCGGACCTCCCGGCCCAGCGACTCAAGTCGCTTGCCCGCGAGTGGGACGGGCCGTTCGAGATCGCTCGTGCCGGTGGCCACGCGATCGTTTACTTCACCGGCGAGAAGGCGATGCGCTGGGGGCCGCAGTTCCTGCGGCGCACCGATGAAGGCTGGATCGTCGAAGCCTCCCTGGTTGCCAGGTACATCGTCTACGACTACTCCAACGCCACCTGGTACGCAGTGGACGGTGACTATCCGTACCTGAATCTGATCAAGCAGGTCTTTCCGATGATGCCGACGCGGCTGCACGAGCGGGGCCCCGCTTGGGTGATCGACCGCGGCGAGTGAGCTCGCAACTCAGTCAGAAACCCGCCGACAGATTCGTCATCATTCAAACCGCCCCGACAAAGCCCACGAGACCTGGGCCATAAGGTTGCGGGTCCCAGAGGCCACCGCGGCCGGCAAGCTGCCGGAGGGCCGGGACAGCGCCTCCCTATAGCTCCCAGCGGACGAACTCCGCGAGCTCTGTCGCCACGTCGCGCGGGCTGCGGGCGTCCGTGTCGACGACGCGGTCGGGCTCGTGCCCTTCCAAGCGTTCGGCGAGGGCGAGGCTGCGTCGCTCGTGCCACGCCCCTCCGGAGCCGATCTCGCGGCTGCGTACCCGCTGAAGCAGCTGCTCAGAGGAGGCCCGGAGGCGCACGAGGCGTACCTCCGCGCCGGGCACAGCGTCGCACAGGCGCTGGAGGCTTCCGTCGTCCTCGACCACGCGGGCCACGATCAGGTTCCGCGAGCCGGCCTCGGCGGAGTTACGCCACACGTCGCGTAGGTTCTGCAAGGCCAGCCCCTCGCCGAAGGGGTCTTCCTCAGGGCGAGGGAAGGTGTGGGTCAGGCCATCGAGGTCGACGAACGTGTGCGACACGCCTCGCTCTTCAAGTACGTAGGTCAGCTCGTCGCCGACAGTGGTCTTACCGACCCCAACCGGTCCGCTGATCACCAAGACGGGTACCCGTTTGCTCACTCGCGTGACGATATCGCGCCGCTTCGCCGCTGGGCCATCGCCTGCAGGTGCGGTGACAGGATACTGATCTCCTAGGGCTCGGCGAACCCTCTCGGCGAGGCGACAAGCTCTGCCTCCTGTCGCCGTATCGGCGCCGATGAGTCGACACAAGGCTGGCCGCTACATGGACCGGTGCGGAGAGTCCGATCTACGCGGATCATCCGGGTCGTCACCTGGGCCCGCGGGGCCCGATGATGGTATGCCGCCAGAGGAGGCCAGGAACTTAAGGTCGAAAGTAGTACCAGCGATGTACTCGCCCGTCTAGGAGCACGCAGTCGAACGCTCGCGCCGTGCGCCTCGGATGCCGGCGCTTTGCCGATTCTTACTCGCTCCATTAAGATAAGGGTCTGTTCGATTCGGTTGTCGTCTTCTCAGGGGCGGAGGGATGAGGCACTCTCCGAGAGCCATCGGGATCCTCGTGGCGGGGCTGGCTCTCGTGGGCGGGGCGGCGCGCGCGGAGGAGACCCTCGATTTCGAGGCCCTGGCGGCCGGAAGCGTCGCCGCCGAGGTCTTCAGCCGGAGCGGCCTGGGACCGGTCGGGGTGCGCGGCGTGAACTCGCGGCTGGGCGATCGCAACGCCGCGCTGATCTTCGACTCGTCGCGGCCGACCGGCGGTGACCTCGACCTCGGTACCCCGAACGAGCGCTGCCCGTCGGGAGGGCCGGGACGCGGGGCGTCGGGTGGACTCGGCAGCCAGCACGCCAACTGCCGGGCGCTCTCCCACGTCCTGATCGTGGCGGAGAGCCTCACCGACAGCGATGGCGACGGCCTCGTGGACGACCCCGACGACGAGCAGGTCCAGCGGTCCGACGGCGTGGCCAGGCTCGAGCTCGACTTCGCGCGCTTCGGCTCGGTGAGCCTGATCGAGCTGACGGTGCTCGACTTCGAGCGCGCCGCCCGGGCCCGGTTGTTCGATCCGGCCGGGAAGCTGATCCGGAGCGTCCCGATCCAGCCTACCGGCGACAACGGGGTGGCGCGCAGGAGCTTCGGCGCGAGCTCCGGGGTGGCGCGACTGGAGATCGAGCTGCGGGGCTCGGGCGCCATCGACAACGTCATCTTCGAGCCGGGGCCGGTGGCGGTGCCCGACGTCGTCGGGCTGCCGCTCGATCGGGCGGCGGCCACCCTCGAGGAGCGTTGGCTGGAGCTGGCGCCGCCCCCTCTCGCGCCGCCGTATCCGATCCGCGTCGCGTCCCAGCTGCCGGTGGCCGGCTCCCGGGTGCCGATCCGCTCCGCGGTGACCGTCGAGGTGGCGGTCGAGGTACCGGGCCTCCGGGACTTGGAACTCGCGGCCGCCCGCGGCCGCCTGGCCGAGCGGGGGCTGGCCGCTGCCTTCGACGCCGTCGACCCGGACATCGATTGGCTCGCCTACCGGGTGGCCGCGCAAGAGCCGGAATCGGGCTCGTTCCTGCCGACCGGCTCCAAGGTGGCGCTCGAGCTCGCGACCGCGGTGCGAGTGCCGAAGGTCACCGATCTGGCCCTGGCCGAGGCACGCGCCCGGCTCGCCGAGCGGCGGCTCGCCGCCGCCCTCGACCGCGAGCCCGAGGGCGCGGACTGGGCTCGCCATCACGTCGAGGCCCAGCGTCCGGGGCCGGCCGAATGGGTGCCGGCCGACTCCGAGATCGCGCTGACCCTCGGCCTCACGGTCCGCGTTCCCGACTGCGCGGATCTCTCGTTGAGCGAGGCGCGGCGCCGGCTCGAGGAGCGCGGCCTGGTGGCGGACGTCGGCGCCCAGGAGCTGCTCGGCGGTCCCGAGTTCACCTACCGGGTCGGGCCCCAGAGCCCCGCGTCCGGCACCTGGGTGGCGGCGGGAACGCCGGTGCTGCTCACGGTCGCCGGATCGGTGATCGTGCCCGACGTCCGCGGCCTCGGCTGGTCTGCAGCCGGCCAGGAGCTGGGCCGAAGGCGGCTCGAGCTGGTCGCCGCGCCGCCCGGTTTCGAGCCCCGGCCGGAGGTCAGCGCCACCGTCCGCGCGCAGCGGCCTGAGCCCGAGGCGTTGGCACCGATCGACTCGGCGGTGAGGGTCGATCTCGAGCTCGAGGTGACGGTGCCCGAGGTCCGTGGCCGGCGGCCCGACGCGGCCCGCAGCCGCCTGGTGAGCCTCGGGCTCGAGGCGAGCGGCGCAGCGGCGCTGCCGCCGGCGGGCGCGGGCGGCGTGTGGATCGTGGACGATCAGGATCCGAAGCCCGGGGCCCGGGTCGCGAGCGGCACCGCCGTGAGCCTGAGCCTCGGCGAGGTGGTGGTCGTGCCCGAGGTGCGCGGCCTGCCCTTACCCGACGCCGAGGCGAGCCTAAGCGGCCGGCGGCTGGTCGGCGCC
>JBFGLX010000286.1:0-4813 GCA_041575955.1 Thermoanaerobaculia bacterium | reverse complement strand
GCAGCCCGCTGGCCTTCCTCGAGCCGTTGATCGGCAGCTGGAGCATGGACTCCGAGACCGACTCTGTGGCGTTCCGCTTCGAGTGGGCGGACCCGAGCCGCAAGATCCTCCGCTTCTTCGAGGGCATTCCCGGCGGCGACCTCGACCGCCGGATTCTCGAGCAGCTGGTGACCTTCAACCCGCGCACCGACGAGGTGGTCGCGCTCGGCTACCAGCTCCGGAACGACTTCCTGTACGAGGGGACCTTCCGTCCCCAGCAGGACGGCTACGTTCGCGAGTACCAGGTCACCTATCCCCTCGACCAGGAGTTCCGGAACGAGCAGGACCGCGAGCGCGGCTGGATCCTCTATCGCGATCGCTGCCGGCTCGAGGCTCCCGACCGCCTGCACTGCTTCACCGAGCAGCAGCGCACCGGCGAGTGGCAGCCCTGGGGCGACCCGGACGGCTACACCCTCGTGCGGTTCTAGGTCAGGCTAGCTGTCCGCGGACTCGAGCAGCACCTTGGTGCAGCCGTCCAGCTTCTTGTCGAAGATCTCGTAGGCGCGCACGCCGTCGGCCAGCGGCAGCCGGTGGGAGAGGATGCGGCCGAGGTCGTAGCGGCCGCTCGCGGCGAGCTCCAGCATCGGCTCGAGCCGCGGGCGCACGGGACAGCGGCCGGCGCGGTAGGTGAGGTTCTTGTCGTAGGCCTCGACCGGCGAGAACGCGAACTGTCTTTCGGTGTGGACGCCGACGGCGGCGACCGTGCCGCCGGCGCGCACCAGATCGACCGCCAGGCGGCTCGCCTCGGGCGAGCCGACGGCTTCGAGCACGACGTCCGCTCCCCGCCCTTCGGTCGCCTCCCGCAGCCGCTCGACCGGCTCGCCGCCGAGCTCGACCGGCGTGGCGCCAAAGCTCCGCGCCAGCTCGAGCCGCTCGCCCACGGCGTCGACGGCGTAGACCCGCTCGCAGCCGAGCTCGAGGCTGCCGACGATCGCCATCAGGCCGACCGGACCGCAGCCGAGGACCGCGACCACCCCGTCCGGCCCCGCGCCGCCCGATTCGGCGCAGTAGAAGCCGGTCGCCAGGACGTCGCCGGCCAGCAGCGCGATCCCGGAGTCGAGGCCCTCGGGCACCCGCACCAGGGTGGTGTTCGCGAGCGGCACCCGCACGTAGCCGCACTGGGCGCCGTGCAGCCCCCGGCCGCCCTCGACCCAGCCGAAGAGCTGGCCCTCGACACAGCGCGCCGTCAAGCCGCGCTCGCAGAAGAAACAACCGCCGCAGCTGGTCGTAAACGGACTGACGACGCGGTCGCCGCTTGCGACGGCGCGCACCGCGGAGCCGCAGGCGACCACTTCGCCGACGAACTCGTGCCCCATGACCGTGCCGGGGTCGAGACCGGCCTCATGACCGCGATAGACGTGCAGATCGGAGCCGCAGACCGCGGCCACCTCGACCCGGACCACCACGTCCCCGGGCGCCTCGAGCGCCGGATCGTCGACCTCCCCGTAGGCGAGCCGGTACGGCTCTTGAAAGGTGATGCCCTTCATGGCGGATCAGACTAGCGTAGAATCCTTCCGTCGCCCCCCGGAGGCAGGCCTGGCGGGCGGCCGGGTCCTTTCAGCGCACGCTCCGGCGTGGGCCGCGGCCGATCGGGCCGCGGCCGGCGAGCGCTCGCTGCCGGCAACATCCAATCGGGCCAATCGGACGCGGCCGATCGGATAGGATGGCCTTCCTACGCTCGGACGCCATTCGACCCGTCCCGTCACCACCAGCACTTTCAGAACAAGGAGAAGCGGCGTGAGAAGAGCTGTGACAACGATCATCGGTACCGCGCTCGCGGGCGCGCTGGCCGTGAGCCTACCGGCTGTCGCCGAGGACTGGCCGAACTGGCGCGGTCCGGCCAGAAACGGAACCTCGGCCGAGACAGGCCTGATCTCGAGCTGGTCGGTCGAGGGCGAGAACCTGATCTGGCGGCAGGACTTCGTCGGGCGCTCGACGCCGGTGGTCTTCGACGGCCGGGTCTGCTCGAGCGGCCGCGTCGGCGAGGGCATCACCCGCCAGGAGATGGTCGCCTGCTTCGACGCCGAGACCGGCGCGAAGCTCTGGGAGTATCGATTCAACGTCTACCACACCTCGGTGCCCTGGAACCGGGTCGGCTGGGGCAACGTGACCGGCGATCCCGAGACCGGCTACATCTACCACCAGGGGGTGGGCGGCTGGTTCCACTGCTTCGACAGCAAGACCGGCGAGATCGTCTGGAAGCGATCGTTCCTCGAGGAGTTCGGCTTCATGGAGGGCTACGGCGGCCGCACGCAGACGCCGCTGATCGACGAGGACCGGGTGATCATCACCTTCTCGAACACCGCGTGGGGCCCCGAGGACAGGCCGCTGCACCGGTTCCGGGCGTTCGACAAGCGCACCGGAGAGCAGCTCTGGGTGTCGCAGCCGGCCCCCTCGCAGGCCGACAAGAACACGCAGTCGACGCCCAACGTCATGGTCGTCGATGGCCAGCGGCTGATCGTCGCCGGCAACGGCGGCGGCGGCATCTACGCGGTCCAGGCGCGCACCGGCAAGCCGGTCTGGGGCTTCCAGCTCTCCAAGCGCGGCCTCAACGTCTCGATGGTGGTCGACGGCACGCGGGTCTACGGCTCGCACAGCGAGGAGAACATCGACGAGGCCAACATGGGCCGCGTGGTCGCCATCGACGGCACCGGCAGCGGCGACGTCACCAAGAGCCACGAGCTTTGGCGGCTGCCGATCGGCGCCGGCTTCTCGTCGCCGGCGCTCCACGACGGCCGGCTCTACGTGCTCGACAACTCCGCCACACTGCACGCGATCGACGCCGAGAGCGGCAAGCACCTGTGGGAGCTCAAGATCGGCCGCGTCGGCAAGGCGTCGCCGGTGGTGGCCGACGGCAAGATCTATCTCACCGAGGTGAACGGCCGGGTGGTGATCGTCGAGCCCGGCGAGACCGAAGGCAAGATCCTCGACTCCGAGCTGATCAAGACCCCGGACGACCGCGACGCCGAGATCTTCGGCTCGGTGGCGATCGCCTACGGCCGGATCTACTTCACCACCGAGGAGGGCATCTACTGCCTGGGCGACAAGAACCGCCCCTTCGAGATCAGCGCGAGCGCCGTTCCGAAGCTGCCGGCGGAGGGCGAGGCGGGACCGGCGGCCCAGCTCCTGGCGATCCCCGGCGACGTCACGCTCGAGCCCGGAAAGCCGGCGCGCTTCCGCGTCGAGGCGTTCGACGCCAAGGGTCGCGCAGCGGCGGCGCCTCCGGTCACCTGGGCGCTCGAGGAGCTCGAAGGCGAGATCAGCGCCGAGGGCGAGTACACCCCGCCGTTCCGGAAGTCCTTCTCCGGGCTGGTGGTCGCCAGCTCCGGCGAGATGTCCGCCGCCGCGCGCGTCCAGGTGCTCCAGAACCTGCCGCTCGAGGAAGACTTCGAGGACATCGAGGTCGGGGCCTCGTCCGGATATCAGCTCGCCTTCACGTCGCGGTTCGAGGTCGAGGAGATGGACGGCAACAAGGTGCTGGTCAAGGGACCCGCGCCGCTCAAGATCCACCGGCACATCACCTTCCTCGGCCGCCCCGACCTGGCCGACTACACGATCCAGAGCGACCTGATGGGCACCAAGGTGGGCCGCCAGGTGGGCGACGTGGGCCTGATCAACAGCGGCTACACGATGGAGCTCCTGGGCGGCTACCAGATGCTCCAGGTCCGCTCCTGGCAGGCGGAGCTGCGCATGATGCAGCAGGTCGAGTTCCCCTGGGAGTTCGGCGCCTGGTACACGATGAAGATGCTGGTGGAAGAGCAGGACGGCAAGGCGATCATCCGGGGCAAGGTATGGCCCAAGGGCGAAAGCGAGCCGGAAGCCTGGTCGATCACCGTCGAAGATCCCCTGCCCATCCGGCAGGGCGCCCCGGGGCTGTCCGGCTACTCGCCGGCCCCGATCTACTGGGACAACATTCGGATCACGAGCAACAGATAATGACAAACAGATTCCTTCTGACTTTCCTGACCCCCCTCCTCGCCGGGCTCGTCTTCGCCGGCGCCACCCACGCCCAGAAGATGCCGGCCGACGTCGGCATGTACGGCGGCACGCCGTCGCGCAACATGGTCTCGGACGAGACCGGGCTACCCGCCAGCTGGGATCTCGAGACCGGCGAGAACGTCAAGTGGCGCCAGCCGCTCGGCTCGCAGAGCTACGGCGGCCCGGTGATCGCCGGCGGCAAGGTGTTCGCCGGCACCAACAACGAGGCGCCGCGCAACCCCGAGATCATCGGCGACCGCGGCAACGTCATGGTGTTCGACGCCGAGACCGGCCGGTTCCTGTGGCAGGCTGCGCACGCCAAGCTGCCGTCCGGGCGAGTTCACGACTGGCCGCTCCAGGGCGTCTGCGCGGCGCCCTACGTGGAGGGCGATCGCCTCTACTACGTGTCGAACCGCGCCGAGCTGATCGCCGCCGACACCGAGGGCTTCCTGGACGGTGAGAACGACGGCCCGTTCACCGCCGAAGAGCGCACCAGCAAGATCGACGAGGACGTCGTCTGGAAGCTGGACATGATCGGCGAGCTCGATGTCTTTCCGCACAACCTGGCCGTGGGCAGCCCGGTGATCGCCGGCGACCTGATCTTCACCGTCACCGGCAACGGCGTCGACGAGGGCCACGTCACCATCCCCTCGCCGCTCGCCCCGAGCTTCATCGCGGTCAACAAGAAGACCGGCAAGCTGGTCTGGGAGAGCACCGCCCCGGGCACCAAGATCCTGCACGGCTCGTGGTCGAACCCGGCCTACGGCGTCATCGGCGGCGTGCCGCAGGTGATCTT
>JBFGLX010000285.1:0-4865 GCA_041575955.1 Thermoanaerobaculia bacterium | reverse complement strand
GACTTCAACTTGAAGACCAGGTCCTGATTGGCGATGCCCATCATCTGAGCCAGGTCTTTGACCCGGATTTTTCCCATGGTGTCGCTGGTGCTCCTTGCTCGCCTCTAGCCGTCGGTCTTGTCGCCCTCGGGTTCGGTGGTCTCGGGTTCCGGCTCGTCCTCGGCCGGGCTCTCGGCCTCTTGCAGGGCCTTGCTCAGGGCGGCCATGAAATCGCCGTCGTCCATCGTCGGCCCGGGCTCGCCGGCCGCCGCGGCGTCGGCGTCGGTCTCGGAGTCGTCCTCGGCTCCGGCCTCGGTGGCTTCCGCCTCCGGGCCGTCCGGCGCCTCGGCGTCGAACTGGGTCGCCCACTCGAGGATCGCGCGCGCCGTCTTGGGTCCGACGCCCTCGACCGCCTCGAGCTCCGCGGGGTCGGTGGCGATGAGCTTGCTCAGGTCGTCGAATCCGGCCTCGGTCAGGGCGGCGGCGGTCTTGGCGCCGACTCCGGGAGCCGAGGCGATGTCGAAGCGAATCGGCTCGGCGGCGTCGCTCTCTTCCATCGCCGTCTGCAGCATCTTGGCCAGCGCGTCGGCGACCTCGTCCTTGACGTCGGTCTCGCTCTTGATGTCGATCTTGGCGTGCAGAAGCTCGGCCGCCAGACGTACGTTCTGGCCCCGCTTGCCGATCGCCAGCGACAGCTGCTCGTCCTCGACGATCACGTCGAGGTGCGGCACCTCGCCGTGGTGGGTCACCGACACGCGGGTGATCCGGGCCGGCGCCAGGGCGCTCTGCGCAAAGGTCACCAGGTCGTCGCTGTGCTCGATGATGTCGATCTTCTCGCCGCGCAGCTCGCGGATGATCGACTGCACGCGGGAGCCCTTCATGCCGACGCAGGCGCCCACCGGATCGACGTCGCGCTCGCGGCTGAAGACCGCCACCTTCGCCCGCTCGCCGGGGGCGCGAACGGCGGCCTTGATCTGCACGGTGCCGTCGAAGATCTCCGGCACCTCCATCTCGAACAGCTTGACCAGCAGGCGCGGGTCGGTGCGCGACAGGACGATCTGCGGCCCCTTGGGCTGCTTGTGGACCTCGATGATCACCGCCCGGATGCGCTCGCCCTGGCTGTAGCGCTCGTGGCGGGCCTGCTCGCTGCGCGGCACGACCGCCTCGGTCCGCCCGAGGTCGACGATGATCTCGCCGCGCTCGAAACGCTTGACCGTGCCGTTGACGACCTCGCCCGAGCGGTCGATGAACTCGTTGTAGACCTTCTCGCGCTCGGCCTCGCGCACGCGTTGGTAGAGGACCTGCTTGGCGGACTGGGCCGCGATGCGCCCCAGCCCTTCGGTGGAGATCGGGATCAGGATCTCGTCGCCGGCGACGGCGCCCGGCTTCTCGTCCTGGGCCTCCTCGACCGTCCACTCGGCCAGCGGGTCCTCGACCTCGTCTACGACCTGCTTGACGATGAAGGCCTCGAACTTGCCGGTCGCCCGGTCGAGGACCGCGCGCACCGGCGCCTTGATCCGGTGCTGCTTCTTGGCGGCGGACGCCATGGCGTCCTCCAGGGCCGAGATCCACCGATCGATCTCGATGTCCTTTTCGCGGGCCGCCTGCTGCAGCAGCTCGTCGAGGTTGAATTCGGGTGCGAGTGTCTGTGCCATCTTTCGAGTCCTAGAATTCCGGTTCCAGTCGCGCGGCGGCGATGCGGCCAAACGGGATCTCCGTCTCCTCGGCGGATTCGGGATCGCTCACCACGATCGCCGGGTCCCCGTCTCCTCCCGCCACGCCCCTGAGCCTCAATAAGTCGGTTCGCTTGCCGGCCTCGCCTCTCCAGGTGATCTTCGCCAGGCTACCGGCGAAGCGCTCGTAGTCTCGAAGACCGTAGAGCGGCCGATCCAATCCGGGTGAGGAAACCTCCAGCGTGTACCGCCCCGCACCGAAGTCCTCGACGTCGAGGAGAGCCGAAAGCTCGCGCGAGACGGTCTCGCAATCCTGCAGGGTCACCCCTTCCTCACGGTCGAGCACCACGCGGAGCACGCCGCCTCCGAAGTGTACATCCAAAAGCTCGCATCCGGACCTGGCCGCGATTCCTTCGAGCTCACGACGCAGCCCGTCCAGCTTCTCGACTCTCATTCGTGTTGTCCATGTTGCTCGGGGGCGAACTTCTTCGGGCAATAAAAAAAGTGGGCGCCCACCGCCCACTCTCTTACGTCGTCAGACGTGAGCCAGCAAATTATAGGCCAGGGCCGGCCGGCGTTCAAGACGGCAATCGCTGCCATAATGGCAGCGATCTCGGGGGCGGCGCGTGGCGCTGGCCGGCAGCCGGGCCAAAACCCGCTCCCCGTGCCCGTCGGAGCCTGGCAAGGCACTTGCTAGAATTCCGTACATGACCGAGCAACCGAGCCGCAAGCCCCTCACCCTGTCACTGGTCTTCGGAGCCGTGGTCTTCGGCATGGTCCTGGCCGGTAGCCTCGATTTCACGGCCCGGAGCGTCGGCGCTCCCGAGCCTCCGGCCCCGACCCCGGAGGTCGTGGCTCCGGTGGTCGCCGGCCTGCCCAGCCTGGCGGACCTGGTCGACCAGGTCTCGGCGGGCGTCGTCTCGGTCGAGACCCACTCCTTCGCTCGCTCCCGGCCGCGCGGCAGCGACCCGTTCGAGTTCTTCTTCGGGCCGCGCCGGCGCGGCGACCAGGAGCCCGACGACGAGCAGGAGTTCCGCTCGGACGCCGGCGGCAGCGGCTTCGTCATCAGCGCCGACGGCCTGATCGTCACCAACAACCACGTCGTCCGCGGCGCCGACGAGATCATCATCCACCTCGGCGGCGAGGAGTACGAGGCGGAGGTGCGGGGGACCGATCCGGCCACCGACCTGGCGCTCTTGAAGATCGATCCGCCCAACGGCGGCGGCATGTCCTACCTGCCGCTCGGCGACAGCCAGCGCTTGCGGGTCGGCGAGTGGGTGATGGCCGTCGGCAGCCCGCTCGGGCTCGAGGACACGGTGACCGTCGGGGTGGTCAGCGCCAAGAACCGCCGGATCAACATCAGCCAGGAGACGCAGTCGTTCGAGAACTTCATCCAGACCGACGCCGCGATCAACTTCGGCAACTCGGGCGGACCGCTGATCAACATGAGCGGCCAGGTGGTGGGCATCAACACCGCGATCAACTTCGGCTCCGAAAACATCGGCTTCGCGGTGCCGGTGGACATCCTCAAGCGGATCCTGCCGCAGCTGCGCGACAGCGGCAAGGTCAGCCGCGGCTACCTGGGGATCGGCGTCAACGATCTCGATCGGGCGGCGGCCGAGGCGTTCGGCCTCGACTCGACGGACGGCGCCCTGGTAAGCAACGTCCAGGACGGCCTGCCGGCGGACCTGGCCGGGCTGCTGCCGGGCGACGTCATCCTGACGGTCGACGACCGCGCCATCGGCAACACCCGCGACCTGATCGATTACGTCTCGGCCCAGGGGCCGGACGCGACCGTGACGCTCGGCGTCCTGCGCGACGGCGAGAAGCTCGACCTGAAGGTGAAGCTGGTCGAGCGGCCGGCCGACGGCGGGGAGGAGGTGGTCGAGAGCGAGCGCGCCGAGAGCGGCATCGAGTGGCTCGGCCTGCGCTACCAGGACCTGACCCCGAACCTGCGCAACACGCATCGCATTCCGGCCGAGGTCGAAGGCGTCTGGATCACGTCGATCTCGCCGCGCAGCCCGCTCTACGACGAGGGCGTGCGCACCGGGGAGGCGATCGCCCTCATCACCAAGGTGAACGGCGTCGACGTCACGAGCGTCGAGCAGTTCGAAGAGGTGGTGCGGGCCGCGCAGCCGGGCTCGAGGCTCAAGATCTACATCCAGCGGTTCGCCGGCGGCCGCGAGGTGCCGCCGCAGTGGGTCTTCCCGCGTAAACCGGGGTAGCCGGTCCGTTTCCGTCCCTCTCAACCTGCCCGCCGGGCGGTCGTCGAATTGCGGCCGGCTCTCGGAGATGCTGCGCTTCAGGCCCCGTCCGGGGGGCCTGGCCCTTTCCGTACCCCTACCGGCTTCCGTGACCCGGTTTGAATTGAGTATCCTGTCACCGGATCCTCATGGCTGACGACAAGAACAGCGTGCGGGCTTCGGTGCTGGTGGTGGACGACGAGGAGTCGATCCGCGAGAGCCTGCGCATGATCCTCGAGTACGAGGGGTACCGCGTGCGCGAGGCCGCGGCCGGCGGCGAGGCGCTGGAGTCGATTCGCAAGGCGGCGCCCGACGCCGTGCTGCTCGACATCAAGATGCCGGAGATGGACGGCCTGCAGGTGCTCAAGGCGATCCAGGACCGCGGCTACGACATGCCGGTGCTGATCATCACCGGCCACGGCGACGTGTCGACGGCGGTCGAGGCGACCCAGGGGGGCGCCTTCGACTTCTTCGAGAAGCCGCTGCAGCGCGACCGCGTTCTGGTCAGCCTGCGCAACGCCGTCGACAGCTACCGGCTGCTGCAGGACAGCCGTCAGGGTAGGGCCGAGGCCGACGATCTAATCGGCTCGTCGTCGGCGCTCAGCCAGCTCCGGGCGGTCATCGACAAGGCGGCGCCGACGCCCGCGACCGTCCTGATCACCGGCGAGAGCGGCACCGGCAAGGAGCTGGTGGCGCGGGCGATCCACCTCAAGAGCGCCCGCCGCGACAAGCCGCTGGTGCAGGTCAACTGCGCCGCGATTCCGGACGAGCTGATCGAATCCGAGCTCTTCGGCCACGAGAAGGGGAGCTTCACCGGCGCGGTGCGCAAGCAGGTGGGCAAGTTCGTGGCCGCCGACGGCGGCACCATCTTCCTCGACGAGATCGGCGACATGTCGGCGCGCACCCAGGCCAAGGTGCTGCGCGTGCTGCAGAACGGCGAGGTCGAGCCGGTCGGCGCGCAGAAGGTCGT
>JBFGLX010000284.1:0-4890 GCA_041575955.1 Thermoanaerobaculia bacterium | reverse complement strand
TCCGGATCAGCAATCGCGTGCACGAGAAGCTCGCCCTCCTGCTCGTCTTCATGATCGGCCGCAACCACTACTACGGCGGCTCGCCCTGGACGGCGGCGGCCATGGCCCAGCGGGTGGCGCTGCCGCTGGACGTGGTGCTGGGGGTGCTCGAAGCGCTCGAGAAGAGCCGGCTGATCGCGGCCTCCGGGCGCCGCGAGGTGGTCTACCTGCCGGCCAAGCCCTTCGAAGAGGTGCCGCTGCGCGACGTCCTGCGAGCGGTGCGGACGGTCGAGGAGGGTCCGTACCTGAACGTCGACCGCGTGAGCATCGAGCCGGCGGTCGACGAGCTCAGCCGCAGCCTCGACTCGGCCACCGACGCGTCGCTGGCCGAGCGGACGGTCAAGGAGTGGGTGACGGCCGACCTGCCCCAGGAGGCGCCGAGGCCGTGATGATCGACGACCGGGTCTCGATTCCCGACGACGAGATCGCCTTCAAGGCGTCGCGCAGCTCGGGGCCCGGCGGGCAGAACGTCAACAAGGTCGAGAGCCGGGTGACGCTGCTCTTCGATCTCGACGGCACCGCCAGCCTCAGCGAGGAGCAGAAGCTCCGGGTCCGTGCCCGCCTCGCCTCCCGGATCAACAAGGAGGGCGTGCTGCGGGTGGTCTCCCAGAAGCACCGCACCCAGGCGGCCAACCGGGAGAGCGCCCGCGAGCGCTTCCAGGGCCTGCTCCGCGACGCGCTGGCCCAGCGGGCGGCGCGCAAGCCGACCCGGGTCTCGAAGGCCGCCCGCCAGCGCCGTGTCGAACAGAAGCGGCGGCGCGCCGAGCTCAAGCGGCGGCGGCGCGAGCCGGCGCTCGATTCCTGAGCGAGAAAGAGGTTGACTGCCGGCGAGATCAGCGTATATTCCGGGGTCGCGACCTCCAGAGAAAAGGGGCGCCGGGGCGGGAGGGTTCCCGTGTCGAGGCAGGGCGGAGGGACCCAGGCCCTACGGCTGGAGCAAGTCCGGCCCGAAAGGCCGGCTCCCGGCCGTCGAAGGAGACCAAGATGAGGCGTTCCCTTCTCTCGCTGGCACTGATTCTCGCCGCCTGCACACCACAGGCGACCCTTCCGCCGACGCAGACCGCGAGCACGCAGGACGACCACGAGGCCCGCGTGGCCCGCGGCGCCTATCTCGTGACCGTGATGACCTGCAACGACTGCCACACGCCGTTCAAGATGGGACCCGCGGGGCCCGAGCCCGACATGTCGCGCATGCTCTCGGGCCACCCCGAGGAGCTGGCCCTGCCCGACCCGCCGGCCCTCGGCGAGGGGCCCTGGCTCTGGGTCGGCGCCGCCACCAACACCGCCTTCGCCGGGCCCTGGGGAATCAGCTACGCCCCCAACTTGACCCCCGACCCGAGCGGGCTCTCCGCCTGGGACGAGGCGCTGTTCATCAGGACCCTGCGCAGCGGTCAGCACTGGGGCGTGTCGCGGCCGATCCTGCCGCCGATGCCCTGGCAGTCGTACCGCGAGCTCACCGACGAGGATCTCGGAGCGGTCTTCGCCTACCTGCAGAGCGTGCCGCCGATCCGCAACCACGCCCCGGACTCGCAGCCGGCGCTGCCGGCTCCGTAGGGCGGCCGAGCCCCTGCCGCCGGGTCAGCCTCCAAACAGGTGGTAGCCGATCGCGCCGGCGAGCGCCAGCAGGACGGCGCCGGCGAAGACGTAGGCGCCCGGTCTCTGGGCCGGCACCCGCGACAGAGCCCTCATGCCGACCGCCGGGAAGGCGAAGTAGATCAGGCCCTTGGCGACCTGCGCCCAGCCGAGCAGGGTCACCAGCAGCGGGATGCCCTCCCAGACGTTGTGGAACGCGGCGATGATCGAGCCGAACCCGAGGCTCATGAAGCCGACCACGAACACCCCCGGGTGGCCCCACTCCCGCAGCCGGACGAAGAACTCCACCCACACCCGCGGCTGGAGGATGTGCGAGACGCCCATCGTCGTCAGGTGGATCACGGCGTAGAGCTGGATCGCCTCTTCCACGTCACCGCCCGCCTTCCGGAACGGCGCCCCCGGAAGCCGCCCACGCCCGCCAGCGCTCGAGGTCGAGGCCTTCCGGCGCGCTCGCTTCCAGCCGCTTCCAGATCTTCGGCAGGTACATCGTGTTGTAGCGCAGCCGCGAGAGGTGGTTGCCGTTCTCGTGGTCGCCGTTCCAGCAGTGCTCGGCGCGGTCGCCGTAGTCCACCTCGCCGGCGTAGTACGGATCGGTGGTCGACTCGAGGAACTCCTCGACCAGGTAGACCGCGTTGTTCAGATAGTAGTTGTCCATGTCGCCGCAGTAGATGTGGATCTTGCCGGCCAGCTGCTCGCCGATCGCGGCCCAATCGCGGCGCAGGATGTGGCCGAGGTCGTAGTTGTCCCGCCAGTGCGCGGCGACCTCCGAATCGATCTCGCCGCCGAGCTTGTCGAAGATCCGCCGCGGATAGCCGTCGTCGCCCACCGGCGAGTAGACCGCCTCCCAGATGTCGAACTGGTTGCCCGAGCGCGATCTCTCGCCCAGCGCCAGCTCCATGTGGTTGAAGTCCTCGACCGTCATGTCGACCTGCCCCAGGTAGTTCCGGCGCCCGGCGCGCGCCATCCGCTTGAAGGGCCCCTGCTTGTAGTAGGCGTTGCCGTCCTCGTACAGATTGACGGTCAGGAAAGCCCGGAAGTCGATCGGATCGGGACAGGCGGCGAAGCAGCCGTTGTACTCGGCCGGGTAGAGCACCTGCGCGGCCAGCGCCTCCCAGCCGCCGGTCGAGCCGCCGTAGAGGAACCGACCCGCGGGTCCGATGCCGCGGAAGAGCTTCTCGACGTGGGGAATGAGCTCGTAGGTGATGGCGTCGCCGTACGGGCCGAGGTTCTGCGAGTTGACCGCGTACGAATCGTCGTAGAACGGGTTGGCGTGCTGGATCTCGATCACCAGGTAGCGCGGGAAGCCGGGTGAGATCCACCGCTGATAGAAGTCGTACGCCTCCTGCTGCTGGATGCGGTTGTAGCAGTCGACGTCGAAGCGCGCCGAGTACTCGCACTCGAGGTCGGGGTCGGGCGGCTGCGTGCGGAAGCCGCCGAAGTCGTCCGGAAAGTGGCCGTGGAAGACGAACAGCGGAAAGCGCTCGTCGAGGTTCTCCTCGAATCCGTGGGGAACCAGAACGTGCGCGCCCAGGAACATGTCGCGCCCCCAGAACTCGCTCAAGAGCTGCGAGCGGATCTCGACGTGCTTGACGTACTCGCTGTCCTCGGGCCGCTCGACCGGTTCGATGGCGTGGGTGAGAGCCAGCTCGACGCTCAGGTCGGCGTCGCCCGCCAACGTCATCTTCTGCGGCTCGCTGTAGAGGTTGCCGGGCTCGCGGTTCCACTGCTGCCCGGCCGCCCAGCTCGCCGGCAGGACGACCGTGTGGCCGTCGCCGCGCGCGAAGGTGTCGTAGCGATGCAGGACGGCCTGCACGTAATACTCGCCCGCCGGCAGGTCGCCGAGACGCCGCACCGGGTAGCCGAACGTGTCGGCTCCCAGGACCGCCCGCCCCCGCGGACCGAGATCGTCCACGTCGACACCGAAGACCTGCGCCGTCTCCACGCCCCAGGTGACCTGGAAGCGGGGCTCGCGCTCGCCGTCGGCGGCGATCAGGACCAGGACGCGGCCGTCGAACGGGCCGGGGCCGACTTTGTCCGAGAGGCGGACGGAAAGCTCGAGGGCGCGCGCGCTGCTCGGCACCGAGAGCGCGAGGCAGACGGCGGCGAAGCGGATACAGGGTCGGGCCAGGATTCTCATGGGCCGAATCCTAGCCCGACCTGGTCAACCGAGTCGGCTTCGCCCGCGGCTCGCTGACGGCTCGGGCCCGATCCTCGAGCGTCTGGAGATGCTCGGCTCGCGACCGAGAGTGACGCCCTGTCTCGCACTTCACAGCGGTGGACCGTTCGTTCTCCGCGCCTCGCCGACGGTGTCTCGGTCGAAGCCGGCGGCCGATTGGCCCTGTCCAATTCCGCCCCTACATCCGCACCGGCGCACCCGGACGCGTCAACGCCCGGATGAGCTCCGCGTCACCGGGATAGCGCCCGATCAGCTGCTGGCGGTCGCCCCCCAGGTAGTCGGAGGCGGTGAAGCCCGGCGCCATGGTCGTGCCCATCACCGCGAAGCGGCCACCGGCGAGCAGACGCGATCCCTGCCACGAGCCGCGCGGCGCCAGGTGCTGTAGCCGTTGCCCGCCCAGCACGTCGTGCCCGAGGACGACGCGCTCGCTCCCGCCCCCGGGGTGGAGCAGCAGCTGCTCCACCGGATCGCCCAGGTAGAAGTGGTAGAGCTCGTCGGTCGGCAGCTTGTGCAGAGCGGAGAACGAGTCCGGATCGTCGGTCAGCAGGTAGTAGATCGCGGTCGACAAGGGCTTGTCCGCGTCGTAGCGGGAGGGCAGGGCAGCCGCGGCGATCGTCTCCCCGGCGACGTAGCTCTGGCGGAAGAGGCCGCCCTCGACCGGCAGCGGCTTCAGCTTCAGGGCGGCGGCGAGCTCGGTGACGTCCATGGCGGGATCCTAGCCCGAGCTTGGGCGGGGAGAGAGGGACGCCGTTCGACAAATTGCCCCCCTCTCCCTCGATCCCTCTCTCTCCCTCGCGGGGGGAGAGGGACGCCACCGCCCGGCACTGTGCCGTGGAGACTTGACGAGATCCGCAGGCGGTATGCTCGCGCCGATGAACGCATCCGACATCCAGACCCTGTGCGTGACCGGCGCCGGCCAGATGGGCTCGCAGATCGCCATGCTGGGCGCCCTCGCCGGCCTCGAGACCCGGCTCCACGACATCTCCCACGACCCGCTCGCCGCCGCGCTGGCCGACAACCGCAAGCACGTCCAGCGGCGGGTGGACAAAGGCAAGCTGGGCGAAGAGGAGATGGCCGCCGCC
>JBFGLX010000283.1:0-4909 GCA_041575955.1 Thermoanaerobaculia bacterium | reverse complement strand
GGTCTCCGATCGGCCGATCAAGAAGGTCCCGACCCTGCGCGGCCGCACCGTGGTCAACCTGTTCTTCGAGCCCTCGACCCGCACGCGCTCGAGCTTCGAGATCGCCGAGAAGCGCCTGTCGGCCGACTCGATCAACTTCTCGAGCGCTGCCTCGGGGCTGGTCAAGGGCGAGAGCCTGGTCGACACCGCGCTCAACCTGCAGGCGATGTCGCCCGACCTGATCGTCATTCGGCACGGCCACCCCGGGGTGCCGCACATGCTCGCTCGCCGGGTGGCCGCCGGGGTGATCAACGCCGGCGACGGCGCCCACGAGCACCCGACCCAGGCGCTGCTCGACGCCTTCACCATCCGCCAGCACAAGGGGCGCTTCGAGGGCTTGAAAGTGTCGATCGTCGGCGACATCGAGCACAGCCGGGTGGTGCGCTCGAACGTCCTGCTGCTCAACAAGCTCGGCGCCCGGGTGACCGTCGCCGGCCCGCGGACCATGATGCCGGTGCGCATGGAGACGCTGGGCGTGCGCGTGGTCTACACGCTCGACGAGGCGCTCAAGGGCGCCGACGTGGTCATGATGCTGCGCGTTCAGCTCGAGCGCCAGGCGGCGATGGCCTTCCCCTCGATCCGCGAGTACTTCGGTCTGTTCGGGCTGACCCGTGAGCGCCTGAAGGCGGCCAAGCGCGACGTCATCCTGATGCACCCCGGACCGATGAATCGCGGCGTCGAGATCGCCAGCGACGTGGCCGAAGGGCGCTACTCCGTGATCCTCGAGCAGGTGGCCAACGGCGTCGCGGTCCGGATGGCGGTGCTCTACCTGCTCTCGGGCGTTCATCGGGAGACCGCCTGATGCCGGCGCGGCTGCTGATCCGGGGCGGGCGCCTGGTCGATCCGGGGCAGGGTCTGGACGACCAGCTCGACCTGCTGATCGAAGACGGCCGCGTGGCGCGTCTGGGCAAGGAGCTCGATGGCGGCCGCGGCGCCGAGACGGTCGATGCCGCGGGCCAGGTGGTCGCGCCCGGCCTGATCGACATCCACGTCCACCTGCGCGAGCCGGGCCAGGAGTACAAGGAGTCGATCGAGAGCGGCACGCGCGCGGCGGCGGCCGGTGGCTTCACCGCGGTGGCCTGCATGCCCAACACCCTGCCGGCCAACGACAACCGCTCGGTGACCGAGCACATCCTGAAGGAGGCCGCCCGCCACGGCTTCGCCCGCGTCTTCCCGATCGGCGCCATCAGCAAGGGCCAGCGCGGGGAGCAGCTGGCGGAGGTCGGCGAGATGGTCGCCGGCGGCGTGGTGGCGATCTCCGACGACGGCTTTCCGGTGATGAGTCCGGAGCTGATGCGCCGGGCGCTGCTCTACGCCCGGCATTTCGACGTGCCGGTGATCCAGCACGCCGAGGACCTCGGTCTCGGCCCCGACGGCGTGATGCACGAGGGCGAGTGGTCGACGCGCCTGGGCCTGCCGGGGCTGCCCGGCGCCGCCGAGGACCTGATGGTGGCGCGCGACCTGCGGCTGCTCGAGGAGACCGGCGGCCGCTACCACGTGGCGCACCTGTCGACCGGGCGCAGCCTCGATCTGGTGCGCGAGGCCAAGGCCCGCGGCCTGGGGGTGACCTGCGAGGTGACGCCCCACCACCTGCTGCTCACCGACCGGGAGGTCCACGCCAGCGGGTTCTCCACCCACACCAAGATGAAGCCGCCGCTACGGGCGGAGGAGGACCGCCAGGCGCTGCTCACCGGTCTCGCAGACGGCGCCGTCGACGCCATCGCCAGCGACCACGCGCCTCATCACGCCGACGAGAAGGACGTCGAGTTCAGCCTGGCGCCGTTCGGCATCGTCGGGCTCGAGACCACGCTCGGGCTCTGTATCGACCGGCTGGTGCGGCCCGGCCTGATAACCCTGCCGCGCCTGGTCGAGCTGCTCTCCACCGGGCCGGCACGGGTGCTCGGCATCCCGGGCGGTCGGCTGGCGCCCGGCGACGTCGCCGACGTCACCCTGTTCGACACCAAGCGCCAGATGACGGTAAGCCCGGGCCGCTTCCAGAGCAAGGGGCGCAACACGCCGTTCGCCGGCTGGAAGCTGCGCGGCCGGCCGGTGGCGACCTTCGTCGGCGGCCGGCGGGTGGTGCTGCCGTGAGCGACGCGCGGGCGATTCTCGAGGTCGCCGGCGCAGCGGCGCGGGCGGGGGCGGAGGTGCTCAAGAGCCGCTTCCGCGACGGCGCCCTCGAGGCCGAGCTCAAGGCCGAGTACGACTACGTCTCGGCCGCCGATCGCGAGAGCGAGGCGGCGATTCTCGAGGTCGTGCGCGGCCGCTTCCCCGACCACGAGATCCTGGCGGAGGAGTCGGGCCGGCTGGGAGCATCGGGAGCCGAGTTCGAGTGGCTGATCGATCCGCTGGACGGAACGTCGAACTTCCTCCAGGGGCTGCCGGTGTTCGCGATCTCGATCGCCTGCCGGCGGGCCGGCCGGACCGAGGTCGGTCTGGTGCTCGACCCGCTGCGCGACACCCTGTTCACCGCCACGCGCGGCGGTGGCGCGTTCCTCGACGGCCGGCCGATCCGGGTCTCCGAGCTGACCGACGCCGAGGGCTCGTTCGTGGCCACCGGCTATCCGTTCCGGGCGCGCCAGGCGCTCGAGCTCTACCTCGAGGTGTTCCAGGACGTCTTCCTGCGGGCGCGCGGCCTGCGCCGCTGCGGCGCCGCGGCGCTCGATCTCGCCTACACCGCCAGCGGCACCTTCGACGGCTTCTTCGAGTTCCGCCTGTCGCCCTGGGACATCGCCGCGGGCGCCCTGCTGATCGAGGAGGCCGGCGGCAGGGTCACGGATCTCGACGGCGGCGACCGCTATCTGGAGACCGGCAACGTGATCGCGGGCGGCCCCGGCGTCCATCGCGAGCTCGCGTCGCTGGCCGGCCGTCACGTGTCGGAGAGCCGGTTGGACGCCCTTGTGCCGCTCGCCACAGGGCAGCCGACCGGCGCGTGCTAGCCTGAACCGGGCATGTCGGCCCAGCAAGACCAGCGGAAATCCGCCCCGTACCTCGAGATCCAGGTTCATCCGAGCCAGATCCGCCGTGGCGTCTGGTACTTCTTCCTGAGCCGCGCGCAGCTCACCGCCTGGGTCGCGGTGGTGTCGGCGGTGCTGCTCTTCGTCCTGGTCAACGCGCTGGCGGCGCCCCGCATCCTCGGCGACCTGTGGAGCCGCAGCAGCTACCGCCAGATGATCGACGACCGCCAGCGGCACGGCGACCGGCTGCAGCTGCTGGTGCGCGAGCTGGGCGAGCTGCGCGAGCGCACCGACGAGCTGCACCTGCGGATGAACCGGATCTTCGTCGCCTACGGCCTGCGCAGCGACGAGTCGATCGGCCAGGGCGGCTTTCCGTTCGAGGCGCCCGAGGTGCCGGAGTCGATCTATTCGCGGCAGATCCAGCGCGGCATGCTCCTGCGGGCGCGGGTGGACGAGCAGCTGCGGGTGCTCGACACGTTCGTGACCGAGGTCCAGAGCTTCGAGCAGGCGCACGGCGACCAGGTGCGGACGACGCCGTCGACCTCGCCGCTGCGCGCCGCCAGCTTCGTGCTCACCAGCCCGTTCGGCACCCGGCGCAGTCCGTTCACCAAGCAGATCGACTTCCACCCGGGCATCGACCTGGCCGCCGAGGTGGGGACGCCGATCTACGCGCCGGCGAACGGGCGCGTGGTGTTCGCCGGCCGCATGTCTCTGCGCCAGAGCGTCGCCTGGTGGCGCTACGGCAACATGGTGGCGATCCGCAACGGCGACCGGTTCATCACGCTCTACGGGCACTGCGACGAGGTCCTGGTGCGCAACGGCCAGGCGGTCGAGCAGGGCGAGGTGATCGCCAAGGTGGGCAACACCGGCTGGAGCACCAGCCCTCATCTCCACTACGAGGTGCGCGCGCGTAACGAGGAGGGCGAGTTCGAGCCGGTCGATCCGCGCATCTATATCCTCGATCATCGGTGGCGGGACGAGGAGCAGCTGCTGGTGCGCGCGCGGCGGGCGCCGGAGCACCGCAACTTCGAGCCGCTGCCGAGGATCATCGGCCGCTAGCCACCAGCCGGCCGAAAGGGGGGCGCTGATGGGAATCGGGAACAAGATGGCAGCCAGGAGGGGCGGCGGCGGCTCGGACAGCCCGACGATGATCATCCCCAAGGGCACCGACATCCAGGTCGACGTCCACGGCCAGCTGTCGATCCGCACGCCCGGCAACCTGGTGATCCAGAACTCCGGCCACTACGCCACCCTGGAGTCGGTCAACGGCTCGATCCGGATCGAATCGAACGCCGACGTCGAGGCGGTGAGCGTCAAGTGCGCCCGCACCTGCTTCGTCGAGGGGAGCCTGACCGCCTGGCGCGTGACCGCCCACTCGATCCACCTCGAGGACGCCGCCAAGGCCAACATCGTGCTGCAGGAGACCGACCGGCTCGAGGTCGGCTCGAACGCCCGCCTGGTCGGCAACTTCGCCTCCGAGAAGGAGCTCTTCTACCTCTTCTCGCGCTTCGCCAGCGAGCTCCGGTCGCTGCCGGTCTTTGCCGAGCGCAAGCGGGAGACCCCCGAGCTCAAGGCCGAGGAGCCGCCCGAGAACCTGCTCTCCGAGGCCTCCGCCGTGCCGCCCGCGCAACCGCCCCAGCCGCCCCGGCTCGACCCCGCACCGCACCGCCCGTCGGTCACCGCCGAGCTGGCCGACCCCCTCTTCTACTCGCTGGTCATCCTCGAGCGCGAGTTCGGGCGGCCGAGCTACGGCCCGACCTCGCGCAAGATGATCGAGGAGCTCATCCGGCTGCTCCGGGCGCGCGACCTCGAGGGCCTGGCGACCAGCTACCAGACGCTGTTCGGCAAGATCGTCGAGCCGGGCAAGGACCTGCAGCGCGTGTTCCACGCCATGCAGGGGTACTTCCGCGGCT
>JBFGLX010000282.1:0-4920 GCA_041575955.1 Thermoanaerobaculia bacterium | reverse complement strand
GACCACCGCCGCGTCGTCCTTCAGCTCCGGTGGCGGGGTCTTGCCGGCGGAGCGCATCGGCCCCGTCCAGTAGTTCTTGATCGAGCTGACCGAGCGGCCGTGAATCTCCTTCGAGAACGCCTCGCGCAGCTTCGAGGCGGCCGCGAGGTCGACCGGCTCGACCGGGACCCCGTGATCCCACTTCACCTTCTTCTTGAGCAGCAGGCTCGAGACGTCCGCCGCCCTGAGCTCGGTCGTCGGATTGTCGGGGTGCACGATGATCCGGAAGCCCGCCTCTTCCGCCATCGCCGGTAGCGTCAGGGCCAGGGCGGCGGCGCACAGGACCCGCCCCAGCGGGCGCGTGTTCGCAAGGCTGGCAATCGGGTCCAGCACCGCCCTATCGCTTCGGGGAGTTCGAGTCGAGCAGGTCGAGGATGCCACGGGCCTGGGCGAGGGCGTTCTCGACGCCCTGGCGGAGGGCGGCGAGCTCCTTGGCGGTGGCTCCGGAGGCCTTGGCGGCGGCTCCGGAGGCCTTGGCGGCGGCCGGGGCCTTCTTCGTCTTCTTGGCGCGGGTCTTCTTCGGCGTCGGCTTCTTGGCGGGCGGCTTGGCGGCCGGGGCCTCTTCGGCCTCCTCGGGCTCCGGTGGCTGCGTCTTCGAGTCGCGCTGGGCGGTCCGGGCGGCGAGGGTGCTCAGGTCCTCGCCGTCGAGCTTCTTCTTGGCGCCGGCGATGGTGTAGCCCTCGTCGTAGAGCAGCTCCTTGATGCGGCGGATGGTGGCCAAGTCCTTCTCGCTGTAGACGCGCTGGCCGGACGAGCTCTTGTCGGGGCGCAGCATGGGGAACTCGGTCTCCCAGTAGCGCAGCACGTAGGGCTGGATGTCGAGGCGCTTACACGCTTCCCCGATCTTGTAGTAGAGCTTCTTGGCCACCTGGAGTTAGCCCGCCCTTCTCAGCGGTCGCGCCGGCGATTCAGCGCTTGTGGTCGTCGTCGACTTCCTTCTTGAGCTTGGGTGCCGGGCGGAAGCTCAGGCCCTTGTGGGGCGGGATGTAGATCTTCCGACCGTTGGTCGGGTTGACCCCCGTGCGACCCTGCCGGGGGGTGACCTCGAAGACCCCGAAGTTCTGGATCTTCACGCGCCTGCCGTCCACGAGACTGCCCTTTACCGTGTCGAAGATCTTGTCGACGATCTCCGCCGCCTCACCTTTGGTCAGTCCCCCGTGCCGATCGTAGACCCGATCGGTCAAGGCCGCTTTGGTCAACCCCCGGCGATCGTCGCTTGGCTTTCCCTTCATCTCAAGAGCCGACTGTTCTACCGAAGTCCTGCGATGTCCTCGCGCTCAGGCTTAAAGCGAAACCTCTGAGGTATCACTTCAAAGAAGTTGCATGAAGTATAGAGCGGGAAAGCACTGCCGGGCAAGCCCTGAGTTTCATGCGCATGCGCGCATGGCGTCGGGGCGGTCAGCGCTTGCGAATCACCAGCCGGGTGGGGACGCCACCGGGCAGCTCGAGCGCCTTCTGCAGGTAGTTCTCGAGGTAGCGGCGGTAGCTCGAGTTGCGCGGCAGGGTGCGGTTGGCGAACAGCATGAAGGTGGGCGGCCGGGCGGCCACCTGGGTGGCGTAGTAGACCTTCCACGGCCTGCCCCGGCGGTCGCTGGGGGCGTTGTGGCGCCGGGTCGCCTCCTCGAAGAGCCGGTTCACCTCGGCGGTCTCGAGCCGGCGGTCGTAGCCCGCCAGCACCTCCTCCACCGCGGCGAAGATGCGGCCTATGCCGCGCCCGGAGAGGGCCGAGAGGTTGACCCGTTGCGGCGAGGCGAGCAGGCCGTCGAGGCGCCCCCACGACGACTCGAGCCGGTCGCGGAGCTTGTCGTCGAGCAGATCCCACTTGTTGACCAGGACCAGGGTCGCCTTGCCCAGCTGCCAGGCGGTGCCGGCGATCGACAGGTCTCCGGTGGTGACGCCGGTGGCGGCGTCGACCACCAGCAGCGCCAGGTCGGCGCGCTCGATCTGGCGCCGCGCCATCATCACCGCCAGCTCCTCCGGCTCGCCGCTGGTCTTGCTCCGCCGCCGGATGCCGGCGGTGTCGACGAGCAGGTAGGGCCGGCCCTCGATCTCGATCCGGGTGTCGAGCGGGTCGCGGGTGGTGCCCGGGATCGGCGACACCAGGGCGCGCTCCTGGCCGAGCAGCCGGTTGAGGATCGACGACTTGCCGACGTTCGGCCGGCCGACGATGGCGAGCCGCGGCACCCCCTCCTCGACCGGCTCGGGCCGCCGCGGCGGCACCAGGCCGGCGATCGCCTCCCGCAGCTCCTCGATGCCGCGGCCGTGCTCGGCCGAGACCAGGAGCTGCGGGTCGATGCCCAGGCGGTGGAACTCGTGCCAGCCGTCGCTGGCCTGCCGGGTGTCGCCCTTGTTGACCACCAGGATGGTCGGCTTGCCGAGCCGCCGGATCTCGCCCCAGATCGACTCGTCGGCCGCCACCAGGCCCTCCTTGCCGTCCACCACCAGCAGCAGCAGATCGCTCTCCTCGATGGCGAAGAAGACCTGCTCGTTGAGCCCCAGGGCGTCGTCGCCGGGCACCAGGCCGCCGGTGTCGATGACCAGCACCTGGCCGTCGTCGCCCACCGGGGCGCTGCCGGTGACCCGGTCCCGGGTCACGCCCGGCTCCTGGAAGACGATCGCCTTGCGCTCCCCGATCAGCCGGTTGAACAGCGTCGACTTGCCGACGTTGGGCCGGCCGACGATCGCCACCGTGGGAGTCTGGGAGACCGGCTGCTTCGCGACCGGCGAGCTCAGTCGCTGATCGTCCGGTAGAGAATCAGCCACTGGTCGCCCTCCCGCTTGAACTGGTACTTGACGCGATTGCTCTTGGCCAGGTCTTCACCGACCTGCGCGTGGGTACCGGTGGCGTAGGAGCGGATGTTCCAGATCTCGACCGTGTTGACGAAGGCGTTGGCATAGCCCCAGACGTCCACCTTCTCGACCGTCAGCTCCAGGAACTCCGGCTCCAGGGTCCTGCCCTGGGCGTAGAGCTCCTCGATCTTCTTGTCGATGCGGGCGATCTCCTTGGGGGCGGCGAGCCCCTCGAGGACCTCGGCGTCGCCGGTGGCGTAGGCCTCGGCCAGCTTCGGCAGGTAGGCTTCGAGGGCGGCCTCGAGCTCCGCCCAGTCGACGCCTTCCGGGCTCTCGTCGGCGCCGCAGCCACCGAGTGCGAGCAGGAAGAAAGCGAGCAGTAGGGTCGCGCGGGCGGCTCTCACGGGGCGATTCTACCCTGGCAAGTCTCCTCTTGGGGTCACTGAGCAGGGGCGCTGCGCTCTAGGCCCCGTCTGGGGTGCCCGAGCCCGTTCCGAACCACGACCCGAGCGTTGAGACGTAGTGCGTGTGGACATCCGTGAGGGGGCTGCTAGACTCCACACAATCCGAACGGCAGACATGCTCCACGCCGGAATCCAAGGAGGTTTCTGATGAACCGATCCAGCAAGTTGCTCCTGACGATGATCGCGGTGGGTGTGATCGCGATCGTGGCCTGTGAACCGCCGCCACCGCCCGAGCCGGAGTGTCAGAGCGACGCCGACTGCGCCATCGGCAGCATCTGTGAAGCGGGCGCTTGCGAAGAGGCCGTCTGCCCGGACGTCTTCGACCCGGTCTGCGGCGAGGACGGCGAGACCTACCCCAACGCCTGCGAGGCGCGCGCCGCGCACGTCGCGGTCGGGCACGAAGGCGAGTGTCCACAGGAGTGCGCCGGCTTTTCGGGCGGTCTCTGCTCCGAGGGACAGTTCTGCGACGAGCCGAGGTGCGGCAATAGCGACATTCCGGGCGTCTGCGTCGATATCCCCGAGGTCTGCCCCGAGATCTTCGACCCGGTCTGCGGCTGCGACGGCACGACCTACTCGAACGACTGCTTCCGAATCATGGCCCAGGTGCAGCTGCAGCATCAGGGCGAGTGCGGGACGGCCGAGCAGGGGTAGCTAGAGAGCCCCTCTCACCCTCGTGGGGTGCGAGGGGCTACCGGCCGCCGCGGCGCCGCTGGCCCGGTCGGCGGGGCCGCTGGCTCGGAAACCGCGGCCGCGGCCCACGCCGCGGCGGCGGCTCCTCGATGCCCTCGATCTTGAGGTTGAGGCTGCGGCGCCGGTCGTCCACCTCGGCCAGCACCACCCGCACCTCGTCGCCGAGGCGAAAGACCCGGCCGTGGTCCTTGCCGGTGAGGGTGTGCTGGGCCTCGTCGTAGACGTAGAAATCGTCCCCCATCGTCCGGATCGGGACCAGGCCGTCGACGTAGAACTCGACCAGCTGGACGAAGATCCCGAACGGCTGGATGCCGGTGATGCGGCCGACGAAGACCTCGCCGGTGCGGTCGGCCAGGAGCCGCACGAGCTTCCACTGGAGGATGATCCGCTCCGCCCGCTCGGCGCGTCGCTCGGTGAAGCTCGTGCGCTCGCCGATCGCCGCCACCCGCTCGGCGAGCAGGGTCGGATCGTCGCCGGCGCTGCCGCCCGCGAGCAGCGCCTTGAGCTGCCGGTGGACGAGCAGGTCGGGATAGCGCCGGATGGGAGAGGTGAAGTGGGCGTAGTAGTTCGCCGCAAGGGCGTAGTGGCCGCGCGGCTCGGGCGCGTAGAGCGCCTGGCGCAGCGAGCGCAGCACGAGCGTCGAGACGAACGGCTCCTCGGGGCGCCCGGCGACCCGCGCCAGCACCCGCTGGAGCGCCCGCGGATGCAGGTTGTCGAGGTCGCCCGAGAGCTCGATGCCCAGCCCCTTCAGGATCTCGCGCAGCTCGTGGAGGTCGTCGCGAGCCGGGGCGTCGTGGACGCGGTGCAGCGCCGGCATGTCGTGACCGACCAGCTCCGCCGACACCGCCTCGTTGGCGGCGATCATGAACTCCTCGATCATGCGGTGGGCGATCGTCCGATCGGCGCCGTGCACGCCAACCGTGACGCCGTCGGTGTC
>JBFGLX010000281.1:0-4925 GCA_041575955.1 Thermoanaerobaculia bacterium | reverse complement strand
GGCCTCCTGCGGGAGGTCGCCGGGGCCGAGAAGGTAGAGCTGGCCACCGAGGAGGATTTCCAGAGCCGCTTCCCCGGCTGCAAGCCCGGCGCGATGCCGCCGTTCGGCAACCTCTACGCGATGCCGGTGTTCGCGGACGAGAGCCTAGCCGACGACGACGAGATCGCGTTCAACGCCGGGACCCACACCGAGCTGGTCAAGCTGGCCTACTCGGATTTCGAGCGGCTCGTGCAGCCCAAGGTGGCCGCGCTGGCGCTGGAACCGGTCGCGGTCTGATCGGATCGCCCCCTCTCTCCCTTCCCGCCCGCCCAGTACCCGAATCCCTCTCCCTCCCGCTCGGGGGGGAGAGGGACACCTCCGCCCGGCACCTCTCTGTCGAGGGATCGAGGCAGCGAACGAGTCAAGATTCGACGGAGGGTGAGCCGGGCGGGGGTGGAGAGGGATCGAGGGTGAGCGGGGCGATCCGATCAGACCTCAGTCGTCCAGATCGATCAGCACCACCGCCTCGCCGTGCTTGGCGATCTTCTGGTCGAAGTGGCCGAGCAGCGCCTTGCGGCGGGCGAAGAGGCCCTCGAGCTCCTTCTTCGTCAGGTACGGCCCGAGCTCGCGCTCGACGGCCACCGGGTCGAGGCCGCGCAGCCGCTCGTAGAAGCCGCGGTCGATGCGGGTCAGGATCCGCACGTCGTCGAGCTTCTTCCACGCCCGGAAGGCGCGGGTGAAATCGACCAGCCAGAGCTTCCAGCTCTCGTCGATCAGCTCGTTGCCCTGGTTGGGGTCGCGGTTGAGGACGAGCTGCTGGAAGGCCCAGGCGAGCCGCCGCTGATCGTCGAAGCGGGTCAGGTTCGGCGGCTTGCGCTCGCCCGCGCTGTAGTCCGCCATGCTCATCGTGACGCCGTCGACCCACCAGGTGACCGAGGCCCTGTCGCCCTCGACCTGGCGCTCGACGGAGACCGGCACCATCCCCAGGCCGAGCAGCTTGTCGAGCCGGTAGGCGGCGACGTTGAAGCCCCAGTAGTCGCGGAAGTTGAACTCGGTCTTGGGGCCGGCGGTGAACTTCTTCATGAAGACGTCGACGCTCTGGACGTGGGCGTCGTGGGTGAGCCGGGCGTCGGAGAGCGTGGCCCGCTTCGAGCCGGTGGTGCCGCTGCCCGCCGCGCGCAGGTCGATGATCTCGGCGCTCAGCAGGAAGCGCTCCTGCTCCGCGCGGGTCATGGCGGCCGTCCGGGGCGACGGTTGCGTGCCGAGGGCGCCCGGTGCCACGGGCCAGAGCAGCAGAGAAACCAGGCCCGCGATCGACGTGTGCTCGAATAGCATCGACCTCGCGGATAATTGTCGCATGAGACGCGCTCGTCGACATTCGTCGCTGGAAGCCGTGCGCCGGCACCGAGGCGCGCGGTGATCGACGACCGCGCGGCGGAGATCGCCGAGCTCCTGGGCAGGCTGATCCGCATCCCCAGCCATCCGGGGATACCGCGCCAGGAGGAGGCGGTCGCCAGGGAGCTGGCCGGCTACCTGGAGCGGCACGGGCTTGCGCCGCGGCTGGTCGAGGTGCGCCCGGGGCGGCCCAATCTGCTGTGCACGGTGGGCGCCGACCCCGACCGGAAAGCGCCGGGCGCGGCGGGGCCGCACCTGGTGCTCTGCGGCCACACCGACACGGTGCCGCCGAGCGCCGGCGACGCCGGCACCGGCCTCTCGGGCGAGCTCCGCGACGGCCGGGTGCTCGGCCGCGGCTCGGTCGACATGAAGGGCGCGCTGGCGGCGATGGCGGTGGCGCTGGTCGAGCTGGCCGGCGCCCCGGAGCTCGCCGGCGCCGTCACCCTGGCGGCGGTGATGGACGAGGAGATGGAGGGGCTGGGGATCGAGCACCTGATCGACTCTGGCTTCTCGGCCGACGGCGCGATCGTCGGCGAGCCGACGAGCAACCGACTCGGGCTCGGCCACAAGGGGCTCGAGTGGCTGGTGGTCGAGATCGTCGGCCGCTCGGCCCACGGCAGCACGCCGCACGCGGGGATCAACGCGATCGTCGCGGCGAGCCGGTTCGTGGAGCTGGTCGAGAGCCGGCTCCAGCCCGAGCTCGCGCGGCGCGCCCATCCCCTCCTCGGGCCGCCGACGCTCAACTTCGGCACCGTCGAGGGCGGCGAGCAGCCGTCGACGGTCGCCGGCCGCTGCCGGCTGGCGCTCGACCGGCGCTCGGTGCCCGGGGAGAGCTACGACTCGATGGTCGGCGAGCTCGAGGCGCTGCTGGCCGAGGTGGCGGCCGCTATGCCGGGGCTCGTGACCAAGGTCGCGCGCTTCCCCGGCGGCACCGGCGCCTACGAGCGGCTGCCGTTCGTCACCCCGGTCGAGAGCGCGCTGGCGCGCGCGGTGGCCGCCGCCTGCCAGGCGGTGACCGGCACGGAGCCCGAGCCGGGAGCGTTCCCGGCGTGGACCGACGGCGGCATGCTGGCTGGGCCGGCCGGCATTCCCACCCTGATCCTCGGGCCCGGCGACCTGGCGCTCGCCCACTCGCCGCGCGAGGCGGTGGCGCTCGAGGAGGTGGTCGCGGCGGCGCGCATCTACGCCGAGTCGGCGCGGCGCTTCTGCGCGCCGGAGGCGGGCAGGGAAGCCCAATGAGCCAAGTACTCAGCACAGCGGGTGCCGGGCGGGGGCGTCCCTCGCTCCCCTCGAGGGAGAGAGCGGGAACGAGGGTGAGAGGGGTGATCCGATAAATGCCCCTCAAGTTCCCACACACCTGGGCGCTGCTCTTCGGCCTGATCGTCGCGGCCGCGATCGCCACCCACTTCGTGCCCGCCGGCGCCTACGAGCGGCTCGACGCCGGCGGCCGCCAGGTGGTCGACCCCGGCTCCTACCGGCAGGTGCCGGCCGATCCCGCGGGCGTCGGCGAGGTGCTGCTCGCCTTCCCGCGCGGGCTGATCGAGACCGCGGCCATCGTGTTCTACATCTTCATCATCGGCGGCGCGTTCGGGGTGATCGAGGCGACCGGCGCGATCGGCGGCGGCATCGAGGCGGTGGCGCGCGCCTGCGGCGGCCGCGGCGATCTGGTGATCGTCCTCTTGATGCTGCTCTTCGCGCTCGCCGGCGGCACCATCGGCATGGCCGAGGAGACCCTGCCGTTTTTGCCCGGGCTCGTGCTGCTCGCCCGGCGGCTCGGCTACGACGAGGTCACCGGCGGCGCCATCGCGCTGGTGGGGGCCGGCGCCGGGTTCGCTGGCGCCTTCCTGAATCCGTTCACCGTCGGCGTCGCCCAGGGGATCGCCGGGCTGCCGCTCTTTTCCGGCCTCGGCTACCGGCTGCTGGTCTGGCTGGTGATGACGCTCATCGCCATCGCCTGGGTGCTGCGCTACGCCCGCGGCGTGCGCGCGGCGAGCCCGCCGGCAGCTCCGGTCGAGGCGGAGGCGGCGGCACCGTCCGCGGCCGGCGCCCTGAGCGGGCGCCAGAGGCTGGTGCTGGGGGTGATCGTGATCGCGCTCGTGGCGGTCGCGGTCGGAGCGCTCGAGTGGCAGTGGGGCATCCTCGAGCTCGCCGGCCTGTTCGTCGCGGTGGCGGTGGCGGCGGGCGTCGCCGGCGGCCTGGGCGCCGACAAGACGGCCGACTCGTTCGTGACCGGCGCCGCCGGCATCGCCGGCGGGGCGCTGGTGGTCGGCCTGGCGCGCGGCGTCCTGGTGATCCTGGAGGGCTCGCGCACGATCGACACGCTGGTCCACGGGGTGGCGGGCCTGGTCTCCGACCTGCCGTCGTCGGCGAGCGTCGCCGGCATCTACGCCGTCCAGGTGATGCTCAACTACCTGGTGCCCTCGGGGAGCGGCCAGGCGGCGCTCTCGATCCCGGTGCTGGCGCCGATCGCCGACCTGGTCGGCGTCACCCGCCAGGCCACGGTGCTCGCCTACCAGCTGGGCGACGGCATCTCGAACGTCTTCACCCCGACCCAGGGCTACTTCATGGCCGGCCTGGCGCTGATCCGGGTGCCGTGGACGCGCTGGGCGAGATTCATGTGGCCGCTGCAGCTGATCTGGCTCGGGGCCGGCCTGATCCTGCTCCTGATCGCCCACGCGATCGGCTGGTGAGGTTGATCGGATCGCCCCCCTCTCCCTTCCCACCCGCCCGGTACCGAATCCCTCTCCCAGCCCTCACGGGGGGAGAGGGACACCACCGCCCGGCACCTTCGCAGCCGACGCCTCTCCCACCTCCGCCCGCCGGCGTGGAATCAGTAGCGGTCAACGCGTCGGGTGGGGGTGTCCCTCTCCCACCATGTGGGTGGGAGAGGGGGGTGACCCAGCAGACCGGGGAGATCCGATCAATCCCGGCGAACGACCTTGCCGCCGAGCATCACGAACACCGGCCGCTCCAGCGCCGAGATGTCGGCGAGCGGGTCGCCGTCCACCGCGATGACGTCGGCGAGCTTGCCCGGCTCGAGGCTGCCGATGCGGTCGTCCCAGCCGAGGAGCTCGGCGCTGACCATGGTGGCGGCCTGGATCGCCTGCATCGGGGTCATGCCGGCCTCGATCAGGCAGCCGAGCTCGCGCACGTTCAGGTGCGCCGGCCAGCCACCGAAGTCGCTGCCGGCGGCGACCTTGACGCCGCGCCGGATGGCCTCGCCGATGCGCCGGTAGTTCTCCTCCCGGTACCTGATCGACAGGTCCACCAGCTTCTGCTGGGCGCCGGTCGGCGAGCCCTGCTCGATGTAGAAGTCGCCGATGTAGAGCGTCGGCACCAGGAAGGTGCCGCGCTCGAGCATCAGGTCGATGCCTTCGGAGTCGACGAAGGTGCCGTGCTCGATCGAGCGCACGCCGGCGCGCACCGCCTGCTTGATCCCCTCGGTGGCGTGCGCGTGGGCCATCACCGGCACGTTGCGGCGTGCCGCCTCCTCGACCACCGCCCGCAGCTCCTCGGGGCTGAAGTGGACGTCCTTCGGGTTGTCGCCGGCC
>JBFGLX010000280.1:0-4937 GCA_041575955.1 Thermoanaerobaculia bacterium | reverse complement strand
GGCGACGGCGACGGCATTCCGGGCGTGTCCGGCGACGCGAAGGCGTGCGGCCCGCCGACGTCCGCGGCTCTCGCGAACGAGCCGGGCGTCGTCCCCGCGCCGCTCGTGGACGGATTGTGCGCGCCAGCGCCGGGGGGATCGAAAGTGAAGCTCGGTCGATGGGAACGGGTGCGGGTCATTGCCAGGGCCTCCTCGCCGTGGCTCGACCGGTAGGAATGCGCACTCCCTACGCCGGTGCGAACCGGATCAGGTTCAACGGGTGCTTCTCAGCTCCCGGCGGCATGCCGGGCGCGCCCCGTGCGACAGGGGGAGTATAGAGGTTCGGGCCTTGGCGGCCGGGCCACCCTCAATGGTCCACGTAGCCGGCCCGGAACCGCACCTTGGCTCCGGGCAGGTCGACCTTCACCTGGACCGGCCGCCAGCTGCCGTCCGAGCGCAGCCTGCTCGGGTAGTAGCCGAGCACGTACTGGCCGCGGAGCTCGGCCATGATCTCTTCGAACGCGGGCCGGATCTGGTCGATCTCGGCCAGGTCCCAGGTCTCGCCGCCGCTCTCCTCGACCGCGGTCTCGAGGCCCTGCCACTCCTCGCGGTTGGCGCGGAAGTCTCGCCAGGCGGACGAGAACTCCGGCCGCCCCTTATGCAGGCGGATCCAGTAGATCAGGGCGTCGCTGCGGCGGACCTTCCAGAGCACGTCGCGCATGCGCAGCGCGCTCAGCACGTCGGCGCCGTCGGAGAGCAGAATCACCACCCGCCGGCCCTGGGTGCGGTCGAGCAGCCTCAGGCTGGCGTAGAGGTGGTCGTTGAGCGCCGTGCCGCCGCCGGCGAACACGCCGTCGAGCCGTTCCGCGAGCAGCGCCGCCTCGCCCGAGAACGGGGTGACGGCAAGCGCCCGGTCGGCGAACAGCATGACCATCGCCTCGTCCAGGCGGCCCATGGTGCTCAGGAAGGCGTGCGAGCCGGCGAGCGCCGCCTGCAGGTACCTGCCCTTCATGCTCTCGCTCGCGTCGAGCAGGACGACGGCGCTGATCGGTACGTCGCCGCGCTCGAAGGTGACGAGCGTCTGGCGCACGCCGCCGTCGAAGACGGTGAAGCTCTCCCGGCCGAGGTCGAGCACCCTCCGGCTGCCGCGGTCGACGGTGACGAAGAGCTGCTTGAGGGCGACCTCCAGATCGGCCTCGATCTCCACCCGGCGGGTGGCGACCGACCCCTTGCCGAATCCGCCCCACCTGCCGAACGCCTCGACCCGGAACTCGCGGTCGACGTTCTCCTCGCCGACCGCCACTTCGAGCTGAAACGGCCCGCGGGTGAGCGTTCCCTTGAGCTCTTCCCCGACGTAGAAGTCGACCTTGCGGATCGGCTCCTCGGTGATCACCAGCGCCTTGACCACGACGCTGCCGAAGATCGACTGGAACGGGCTCGGCTGCTCGATGGCCACCAGGATCGGCTCCGGGTCGCGGAGCACGACCAGCACCGCGCCGCGCGGACCGACCTGCGCCTTGAGCCCGTGCGGGGCGAGCAGCTGGTCGAGCACCCGGTGGGGTGACGCGGCGGTGGGCTCGCTGCGCACCACCATGTGCGGCTGGACCAGGTCGCTGCTGTAGATCACCGGCAGGCCGCGCGCCTGCATGTCGGCCAGCGCCTCGGCCAGCGGCTGCCCCAGGTAGCGGAGCGGCGGCGACTCGCCCTGGGCAGTCGCCGGCGGGCCGCCGAGCCAGGCCTGGCCGGCCAGCGCCAACCAGAGCAGAGCGAGCGCGATGCGGCCGGGCGCGGCCTTCATCTCGATCCCGCCGCGGCCAGCACCGGCCGCCCGGAGAGCGCCTCGGCGAGGGTGGGCAGCTGCGCCGAGCTCTCGCCGCGCAGCGCGACCCGCAACTGTTGGAGCGCCTGCTGGGGCATCTGGCTGTAGCGATACCGAGGCGACACCTGCCCCGGGCGGTCCGCCTCGCGCAGACCCGCGGTGAGCTCGGCCTTGCGCGAGGGGTGGCCGGTCCGATCGCTGGCGTAGGCGAGCAGGATCGGCAGCGTCGGATCTCCGGGCAGGGCCCGGACCGCGCCCTCGATGAGGGCGGCGGCCTCGGCGAACGCCTCGCGGTCGATCAGGATCCGGCCCAGCTCCTGGTAGGCCAGCGAATGCACCCAGCGCGGCTCCTTGACCTCCTCCGCGGCCAACCCGCGCAGCACGGCCTCGGCCCGGTCCGGCTGGCCGGCGCGGGTCAGGTTCACCGCCAGCCGCAGCCGGCCCTCGGGGTTTTCGGGCGCCACCCGGGCCAGCTCCTCGAGCACCGGCAGCGCCCGCTCGTAGTCGCCGTGGCGCTCGAAGATGCCGGCCAGGCCGAGCAGGGCGGCGGCGTTGGTCGGATCGATGTCGGCGGCGCGCCGGTAGAGCTTCGCCGCGTTCGGGTCCATGAAGGTGGCGTGCAGGTGGCCGGCCATGCTGGTCAGCAGCGCGCTCGCCACCCGATCGCCGTGGGTCCCCTCGACCCGCTCGGCGTAGAGCTCGGCGAGCTCGATCGTCATCGAGCGCGAGTGCGCGGCCAGCGAGCGCGAGCCGCGCTCGAGGTGGGCGATATAGGCCCGCTCGTGGAACTGGCTGACCGGCACCAGCACTTCCGGGCCGGCCTTCAACAGGTCGCGGATCACCGACAGCTTCGCCGTCCACATCGGCTCCAGGTTCAGGTCGGTTCCGGCGCCCACTCGCGACTCGAGCGCGATCAGGTCGGTCAGCGAACCCTCCGCCTCGCCTCGCGCGAGCCGGTCGAGCGCGCTCCGGTACTCGAGCTTGAACCCCTGCTTGTCGAACTTCGGCTTGCGACCGGCTGCCGACGACGCCGGTACCAGCAGCGCCGGCACCAGAACGAGGGCGAGGGCGGTCCAGAGAGCGCGCATGTCCCGGTGGGCCGGGATCGCCTACGGACCCTCGGCCTGGATCACCAGGATACCGCTGTCGACCCGATGCACCAATCCGCAGGTCGGCAGCACGGCTTCCAGCGCCTGGTCGGGCCGCATGCCCTCGATCGATCCGTGCACCACCACCCCGGGCGCGCCCGCCGCGGTCCGCGGATCGACGAAGCTCGGGCTCAAGCCGGTCTCGCGCTGCACCCACTCGAGGAAGACGTCGAGCGTCTGGCCTTCGAGCTCGAAGGTCGGCGCGACCGCCAGGATCCACTCCCAGCCGGGACCGAAGATCGGCACGCTGCGGCGCGAGAGGGCGCCGGTGGCGTCGACCGTCAGCTCGACCCCCGCGCCGGCGTCGTACCGCCTGCCGTCGCGATCGACGTTGACCAGGCCCTCGCGCACCCGCACGCGCATCCGTTCGCCCTCGAGCCGCACTTCGAACTGCGTGCCGACGTCGTGCACGACGCCCAGGGGCGTCTGGATCTCCATCGGAGCGCCGGCGCCGGCGGCACCGGAATCGAAATAGACCGCGCCGCGCTCGAGCGCCACCCGCGCGTCGGTCAGGCCGCGCAGGCGGGTGCCGCGGTCGAGCCGCAGCGACGAGCCCGAGGCCATGCGCACGGCCGCGCGGCCGAGGGGGCCGGTGTCGATGACCGAACCGGCCGTGATGACGTCGCCCACCCGGAGGACCTGCTCGGCGTCGTTCGCGACGCGCATCCTTACCTTGCCGGCGACGGTCTCGACCTGGCCGACCGGGCCACCGAAGGCGGGCTCGGGGGTCGCGAGCGGTCGGTAGACGACTCCGACCAGCGCCACCAAGGCCGCCGCGGCCGCGAGGCCGACGCCGCCGCCCACCAGCCACTTCCGGCGGCGGCGCTGGAGCACCGACGCGCGCCACTCGAGGCGCACCGACTCCCTCACCCTCGCTTCGCGCTCGTGCGGCGCCGCCGGCCGGGGTCCGGCCAGCCGCAGGAGGCGGCCGATGTGATCGCCGGAGGCCGGCGAGAGGTCGGTCGAAAACTCTCGTTCTTCGTTCATGGTGCCACTTCCAGGTGCCTGCGAATGCTGCCCTCTCTACTCCGTGCGCGCGCCGGCGAGTCCGCGCCCCAGGGTGCCGAAGCCGTCGCGAAAGGCGTGGCGCGCCCGGGTGAGCAGCGACTCCGCGGCCTTCGGCCCGACGTCGAGCAGCACCGCGATCTCCTTGACGCTCATGCCGTGGATGTACTTCCACTCGAGGGCGTCGCCGTAACGCGGCGGTAGATGGTCGAGGGTGACCTGCACCAGCCGCGACAGCTCCTTGCGCCGCAGCTGCTCCTGCGGATCGCCGCCGTCGCTCATGGTCAGCGACTCGAGCGCCGCCAGCACCTCGGGCTCGTCCTCCATCAGATCGACCGGCCGCGGCGCGCGCTGCCGCTGCCGGTAGAAGGCGCTGATCTGGTGGCGGCAGAAGGTGCACAGCCAGGAGAAGAGCGCCGCTTCACCGCGGAACGTGTGCAGCTTCAGGATCACTTTGGTCAGGGTCGCCTGGACGACCTCCTCGGCGGCGTCCGGATCGTGATCGACGCGCGCCAGTGCGAACCGATAGAGGCGGGGAAAGTAGGCGTCGAAGAACTCTTCGAACGCCCGCTCCTCGCCCCGGAGCAGGCGCCCGACCAGGACCCTGTCGCTGCCACGATCCATCGTCGTCGCCATCCTAGCCGTAGGAGGCGGGCGGTGCGCCAAATCCTTCGACTTCCCCGGGCCCGCGAGCTCAGTCGCGGACCGTTTCGAACAGCGCCCGCAGCGCGACGACCAGCACCGCGGCGGCCAGGAAGGCGACCACGTTGGCCAGAATCGCCGTCGCGTAGCCGCCGACGTAGGGAATCTCCGCGACGGCGTTGGCCGAGATGATCAAGGCGATCGCCGCCAGCAGGAAGCCCTGGGTCTCGCCCGAGGTCACGTTCAGAAACCCGACGATCAGGCCGAGCACCGCCAGGACCCAGGTGAACCACGGTTGATTGAATCCGATGCCCGCCAGAACCGCGATGACCAGGCCGACGATG
>JBFGLX010000279.1:0-4942 GCA_041575955.1 Thermoanaerobaculia bacterium | reverse complement strand
TGCCGCCGGTGAAGTCGAACACCAGGTGGTCCCCGCTGCTCGCCGCCCGATCGAGGCGCATGGTCGGCTGGTTACCGCTGGCGCAGTAGTGGGTGAGGACGAGCTCGTCACCGTCGAGGTGGTACATGTTGATCATCTCGTGCGGGGTGTCGGGCCCCATGATCTCCATCACGGTGGTGCCCGCTGCGGAGACCCGGAACCGATGGTGGGCCTCCAGGTGCTCGCTGGCCGACGCCTCGGCCTCGGCGCCCTCGCCCGCGGCCTTTCCGCGCCATTCGCCGGCCATCGCCTTGAGCCCGTCGAACGCCTCGCTGGCGGTGATCTCGGCCGTCGCCGGCGCCGCGGCGAGTGCGGCGATGAGCAGCAGGATCGCAAGTCCCGGAATCACTCTGTGCATTCTCTACCTCCCTGTTGTCTTGAACGGCCTAGTCTATCGTGAGTGAGGCGCGGGCCCGGCCGCTCGCGGTCAACCCCGCCCCGCACGGCCGGCGCTACAACCCCAGCAGCTGCGCGAGGACGTTCACGCCCCGGCGGGTGACCTCGGGCGGCGCCGCGGTGTAGCAGATGCGGACGTGGGTCGGGTAGGGGCCGAAGCTCGGGCCGGGGGCCATGAACAAGCCGCGCTCGGCGGCGTCCTCCATGAACCCCAGCAGGCCACGCTCGTCGAGCCGCTCCGCGACGTCCAGGAAGAGGAACTGGCTGCCCTCGGGCGGCGGCACGCCGAGCCGCTCGGCCGCTTCGACTCCGAGCTGCCGGTAGAGCGGCCGCGCTTGCTCGACCCAGGCGTCGCCGGGGCCGCTCAGGGCGTTGAGCGCGGCGATCTGCGACGCGGTGGGCGTCGAATAGAAGGTGTGGGTGCTCACCTTGCGCGCTTCGCTCATCACCGCCGCGGGTCCGACCACGTAGCCGCAGCGGTTGCCCGCCATGCCGAACGCCTTCGAGAACGAGTGGACGGAGAACGTCCGCTCGGGGGCGAGCGAGCGCGAGTAGACGTGCTCGACGCCGTAGGCGTAGTCCTCGTAGACCTCGTCCGAGAGGATCCACAGGTTCTCCCGAGCCGCCCAGGCGCACATCGCCTCGAGCCAGGCGCGGGGCAGGACGCGCCCGGTCGGATTGTTGGGCGTGCTCAGGTAGAGCGCCGCCGTGCGCTCGCTGAGATGACCGGCGAGGGCCTCGACGGCGGTCTCCGGAGAGTCGACCGCGCCGAAGAAGTCGACCTCGACCGGCCGGCCCTTGAACGACTGGACGATGCCGAAGATCAGCGGCCAGTAGGGCGCCACGATCAGGATCTCCTCGCCCGGCTCGAGGATCGCCCCGATCACCGCGCCCAGCGAGCCGGTCGCGCCCGCGGCGACCAGGACCTCGTCCGGCCGGGTTGCGACCCCGGTTCGCCGCCGGCTGCGCTCGACGATCGCCGCGACCAAGTCGCCGCGTCCCTGCGGCGCGGCGTAGCGGTGCATCCCCGGGTGGTCGTCGACCGTCAGATCCTGCATCCGGCAGCCCGGCGCCGGCTCCATCCAGGTGTCGCCGACGTGCAGCGGAAAGACCTCGCCGGGAAACGTCTGGAGGCGGTGGGAGAGGGCCGAGAACACCGACCCGCGCATCGCCGCGACGGTGGAGCCGACAGAGGGATGGCGGGGCATCGGGGTGTCGGCCGCTTCAGCCGCCGGAGGCCTCGCTCCGGGGCCCGACGCGCCAGCGCGCGGTGAAGCGGGCGACCGTGTCGCCGGCCTCGTCCACGAGCTCGGCGGCGACGTCCACGTCGCGCTCCTCGGAGCTGCTCTCGACGTCCGCCGCGGAGTGCGCTTCGATGCGCCCGCGGGCCTTCTTCAGGAAGTCGATCGAGAAACCGGTGGGGATGGCGCGCGCGTCGCCGGGCAGCGACGAGACCACCGCCAGCCCGGTGGTCAGCTCGCCCAGGTTGGCGAGCGCCACGGCGTGCAGCGATCGCAGGTGGTTGCGCAGGCGCGGCCGATCGCGCATGACCACCCGCACCCGCCCGGGAGCGAGGTCGATCACGTCGGGGGAGATCGATCCGGTGTAGGGAACCCGGCGCCCGAGGAGGTAGCGGAAGAGGAGCCTGCCGCCCGGCAGGCGCCGCAGTCGGTTCCAGTCGGCGACGATGGTGCTGGTTACGGCTTCCGACATGAGACGGCCAAGATATCAGTTCGGGCCGCTGGGAAACGCGGCGCCGTTTGTCCGTTTGCTTTAGGCCCCGTCTGGGGTGCCCGAGCCCTTTCCGGACCACTACCTCCGGGCGGCGTCCATCTCGCAGGAGGTAGACTCGGCGAGGGGTTATGACGTGTGGAAGATGAAGCGTAGTCCGGCAATGGCGGTGGCGACCCTGGCGCTGGCCCAGCTCTCGAGCCTGGCCCTGGCCGCGGGCGCGGGCGCGGACACCATGGCGCCGAGGTACGAAGGGACGATCGAGCTCGTGGCGCTGGTCGAGGACGCGGTCGCGCTGGTGGAGAGCGCCGGGGTCGACGAGGCGTGCACGCAGTTTCGCCAGGCCGGCACGCGCTGGTTCGACGACGAGACCTATGTCTTCGTCCTGGCCATGAACGGCCGGGCGCTCTGCCATCCGGCGCAGCCCGCGCTCGAGGGGCGCGATCTGAACGAGGTGCGCGACCCCAAGGGCCGGCCGATTCTCGACCTGATGATTCGCGAGCTCGAGGCCGGGGACGAGGGCTGGGTGCACTACCAATGGCCGCGGCCGGGGGAGAGGCTGTTCCGGTGGAAGACCACCTACGTGCGCCGGGCGAGCCCGCCGGAGGCGGAACCGGTGCTCGTGTCGAGTGGCCGCTACCAGATGCAGGTCGAGCCGTTCTTCATCGTCGAGCAGGTCGACGACGCGATCGAGCTGATCCGCACCGAGGGCGAGGCGGCCGCGTTCGCCAGATTCCGCGATCCGACGAGCGGCTTCCTCTTCTACAGCGCCTACGTCTTCGTCCTCGACCGGGACGGCGTCCTGCTGGTCAACAACGGCACGCCCGAGAACGAGAACAAGAACCTGAGCGACCTGGCCGACATCGACGGCCGGCAGTTCGTGCGCGAGATGCTGCGCGTCCCGGTCGACGGCTCGGCCTGGATCCACTACAAGTGGCCGAGGCCGGGCGACGAGCGCCCCTCCGCCAAGTCGTCCTTCGTCCGCCGCGTCGACTTCGGCGGCCGCGAGCTGATCGTCGGCTCGGGCGTCTACTTCGACCAGGAGCCCGAGGTCCGCGACCTGGGCCCCAAGCCGGACATCGAATAGCCACGCCCCCGGCCCATGAGCATCCCTGAGCCAAACCGGTGGGGAGGGTGAGAAGGGAGATCCCGAAAACCCTCTACGAGCGCGTCCTCGCCCGGGTCGCGGCCGGCGTCGACCTGCCGCCCGTCCGGCCGCCGAAGGCATCGGCAGCCGTCGTTCCCTGGCGGCGCGCCGCGGACGGGGGGGGCGAAGTCTTCTGGATGCGCCGGGCCGAGAGCCTCGCCTTCATGGGCGGCTGGCACGCCTTTCCGGGCGGCGGTCTCGCGCGCGGCGACGCCGAGGTGGCGGTCGACGGCGAGCCGGCCGGAGCCGCCGAGGGCCCGGCCGACGCGGGCATGCCGGCGGCCGTCGTCGGCGACCTCGAGCTCGGTCCGGCCGTGCCGCCCGGCCTCGTCGCCTGCGCCCTGCGCGAGCTGTTCGAAGAGACCGGCCTCCTGCTGGGCCCTGCCGGCACAGCGGAGGACGAGCTCGAGAGGCAGGGCCGCGAGCTGGCCGCCCGGCTCGCCCGGGGCGAGCGGTTCGGGCCTGCCCTGGCCGCCGTCGGAGCGCGCCTCGACGCCTCGCGGCTGGTCTACGCCGGCCGCTGGCTGACGCCGCCGCTCGGGCCGCTGCGCTTCGACAACCGCTTCTTCCTGCTCGAGTGGCCCGCCGCCGCCCGCGTGCAGCCGCACGGCGAATCGCCGGAATGCGCGGAGGTCGAGTGGGTGCGCCCGGCCGCGGCGCTCGACCGCTGGCGGCGGGCGGAGATCATCACCGCGCCGCCGATCCTGCACCTCCTGCAGGTGCTGGCCGAGGACGGTCCGGAAGCGGGCCTCGAGCGCCTGCGCAACCCGGTCGAGGCGAATCTCGGGCCCCACCGGCGGATCGAGTTCCAGCCCGGCGTGCTCGTCTTCCCGCTGCCGACGCCCACCCTGCCGCCGGCGACCCACACCAACGCCTACCTGCTCGGGCACGGCGAGTGCGTGCTGGTCGATCCGGGCTCACCCTACGAGGCGGAGATCGACGGCCTGCTCGAAGCGCTCGCGGCCGCTGCGACCATGGGGCGCGAGACCCGGGCGGTGTGGCTGACCCACCATCACCCCGATCACGTCGGCGGCGTGCAGCGGGTGCGGGAGTCGCTGGGAGTGCCGGTGCTGGCCCATCCGGCGACCGCCGACCGGCTGCGGACCCAGGGAATCCCGATCGACGGCCTGCTCGAAGACGGCCAGCTGGTCACCCTCGCGGGCGATCCCGAGCTCGCCCTCCGGGTCCTGCACACCCCGGGGCACGCCCGGGGGCACCTCTGCTTCCTGGAGGAGCGCACCGGCGCGCTGGTCGCCGGCGACATGGTCACCGCGGTCGGCACCATCGTGGTCGACCCGCCCGAGGGCGACATGGACGACTACCTGGCCTCGCTCGAGCGGCTGGCCGGGCTCGAGCCGAGGACCCTCTTCCCGGCCCACGGCCCGACCATCCGCGCCCCGGCCGCCAAGCTGCGCGAGTACGTCGAGCACCGCCTCTGGAGGGAGCGGAAGATTCTCGAGGCCTGGCAAGCGGGCGCCCGCACCCCGGCCGAGCTGCTGCCGCGGGTCTACGACGACGTGCCCGAGATCGCCCACCCGCTCGCCGAGCGCCAGCTCCAGGCCCACCTCGACCGGCTCGACCGGCACGGGCGGCTGTAGCGGCAGATCTTGCTGGAGGTGCCCGAAGCGT
>JBFGLX010000278.1:0-4943 GCA_041575955.1 Thermoanaerobaculia bacterium | reverse complement strand
TGGGAGATCACCAGCCTGCCGACCGTCGGCACGGCCCCGGGCACCCTGACCAACCTGAACGGCACCGCGGTCAACGTCGGCACCAAGTACTTCAGCCTGCCGACGCTGGTCTTCACGCCGAACTTCAACCTGAGCGGCTCGACCAGCTTCACCTACAAGGTCACCCAGGGCGGCATCTTCGGCGGCGGCGTCGTCGACACGGCGCAGGTCGCCATCGACGTCTTCTTCGACCAGTGCGCGATCAACGGCCGGCCGGTCGGCTGCGCGCCTGGCGGCGGCGCCGGGCCGCAGTCGCAAGGCGGCACCCAGCAAGCCCTCGAGCGCGAGGTCGCCCGCGGCCCGAGCAAGGGGCTGACGGTGGCCATCGATGGCGCCGGCGGCTCGGTCGCCACCAGTCATGTGCCGCTGTCGCGCGGCCGCCTGCTGGCGGGCCTGATCTGCAACGGCGGTTCCTGCAACAAGCTCCTGCCGGAAGGCGCCGAGATCGCCCTCTACGCGCGCCCCGACGGCGAGCACTACGAGTTCCTCGGCTGGGGCGGTGACTGCCGCGGCGACGAGCCGATCGTCACGATCCGGCTCGCGGAGCACACCCGCTGCGTCGCCTACTTCGGCGAGGCGGACCCCGAGTGAGCCGGCCATGAGCTACCCCACGATCGAACATGCAACGAGTCACGCGCACAACGGACGTGATTTCGGAAAGGAGTGCAGTGTGAAGAGAATCCACGAACGAAGGGGTCGGCTGCCGCTGGCGGTGCTCCTGGCTGCCGGGCTGGCGGTGACCTCGCCACCGGCCGAGCTCGCGGCGCAGGGTCCCGCGCGCGGCGGCGGCACCCAGGTCGCCTCGGCCGCCGTCTTCGCGGGCGGCGTCGATCTCACGCCGGCGGTCCGCTACCGCCAGGCCATCGTCACCGTCTCCGGGAACGGCGTCACCTTCCAGCAGGTCTACAAGCCCGGCGAGAGCCTGTCCATCGGCGCCTTCGACCCCAAGGGCTACGTGCTCGCCGACGGCGTCTACACCTGGGAGCTGCAGCTGGTCCCCGACGCCAAGGCGGCCGAGAAGCTGAGGGCTTCGGCGGCCCGGAGCGGCGGCATCGCGCCCGAGGCCTGGCAGCCGGCGACCGGCACCTTCGCGGTCGTCGGCGGCGCGGTCGTGGGTCCGGACCTGGTCGAGCCACGGCCGGCCCGGCAGGCGGTCGCCGCCAGCGCCGGCATGCCCGCTCAGGACTTCGTCGCCCCGAGCGGCGTCCGCGAGGCGGGCGGCGACGACGACGCCGCCGTGGGCCGGAGCAAGGGCCTCGAGGCGAGCCTCAAGGCCGCCCTGCGAAATCAGCCGCAGGCGCCCGTGGCCGCCGGCGGGCCGGCATCGACCGGCGAGGCCTTCGAGCGCTCCGACGACGCGGCCCGGGCGATGGGCCGGTCGCCGGAGCGGCGCCCGGCTCCCGAGCTCGCACCCGGGGAGGCGCCGCCTGCCCCGCGATCCATATTCGACAATGCCGAGGACGGGTTCAACGGTAGGCCCACCTCGGAAGACAATCGGTAGAGACCCGAGAGGAGAACCCATATGAAGACCCCCATCACCCCGATCCGTATCGTGGCAGGCCTCGTCGGGCTCTGCGCGCTCTTCGCCATGCCCGCAGCGGCCGATTTCGTGATCAACGACGACCTGATCGTCGACGGCAGCGCCTGCGTCGGCTTCGACTGCGTCAACGGCGAGGTGTTCAGCTTCGACACCATCAAGCTCAAGGAGAACAACCTGCGGATCAAGTTCGAGGACACCTCGGTCGTGGCAGGCTTCCCGACCCGCACGTGGCAGATCACGGTCAACGACTCGAACAGCGGCGGCGCCGACAAGTTCTCGATCGAGGACATCGACGCCGGCCGGACGGTGTTCACCATCCGCGGCAACGCCCCGGCCAACTCGATGTTCGTCGACAGCTCCGGCAGGCTCGGCATCAAGACCAACGCCCCGGTGCTCGACCTGCACGTCAGGAGCGGCAACACCCCGGCCCTGAGGCTCGAGCAGGACGGCTCGTCGGGCTTCACGCCGCAGACCTGGGACGTGGCCGGCAACGAGACCAACTTCTTCGTCCGCGACGCCACCTTCGGCTCGCGGCTGCCGTTCCGGATCCAGCCGAACTCGCCCACCAACTCGATCTTCATCAAGGCCGCAACGGGCGACGTGGGCGTCGGGACGAATGCGCCGACCGCGCCGGTGCACATCTTGCGCAGCACCACCGGCAGCCAGTTCATTCGGGTCGAGAACAGCAACGCCGCCGCCCAGAACGTCGGTTTCCAGATCGTCAACACCTTCGGCGGCTCGACGATCTGGAACAACACCGTGACCCAGACCGGCATCTACGCGATCTCCAAGGGCGGCACCGGGGTCAACGAGCTGGAGCTCGACGCCTCGGGCAACCTGACCATCCAGGGCAACTGCTCCCAGGTAGCGACGCCGGGGAGCTGCGCCGACTACGTGTTCGAGCCCGACTACGAGCTGATGCCGCTCGACGAGCTGGCGTCGTTCATCGCCCTCAACAAGCACCTGCCCAATGTGCCCAGCACCGACGAGATCCAGGCGAATGGGGTCAACGTGCAGCACTTCCAGGGGCGGCTGCTGGAGAAGGTCGAGGAGCTGGTCCTCTACACGCTGCAGCAGAAGGAGACGATCGACGAGCAGCAGGAGACCATCCAGGCGCTCGCCGCGCGCCTCGCGGCCCTGGAGCAGCCCGAGTAGCCCGCTCGGCCCACTCGGATGAATCCGAGGCCCGGCCGCCCGCGCGGCCGGGCCTGTCTTTTTTACGATGGACGGAGAACGCGGTATACTCATTGAATTCTGACGCCAATCTTCGACAGGCCGATGGCTCGGCGACACGAGTGCGGTGCTCGAGTAGTACCGCGGTCAGGACCGGAAAGGAGCAGACTGTGGACAGAACGAAAAGGCCATGCGGCGTCCCGCCGCTCGCGGCGGTAGCGCTCGTCGCACTGGCGTCGATCGCCCCGGCCGCCGTGCTCGAGGCGCAAGCGCCTGGCGGCGGCACGGTGGTCGCGACGGCCACCGTCCACGCCGGCGGCGTGGACCTCAACCCCGAGGTCCGACACAGCGGCGGCGTGGTGACGGTCTCCGGCAACGGGATGGTCTTCCAGCAGAGGATCGAGGCCGGGGCCGGCGCGTCGATCGGCGTCTTCGACCTCGAAGGTCAGCTCCTCCCGGACGGGGTCTACACCTGGGAGCTGGAGCTCTACCCCGACGCCCGGACCGCAAAGAGGCTGAGGGAGTCCGCGCTCAGGAACGCCGGCCGGGCGCCCGAGGCCTGGCAGCGCCTGACCGGGACGCTCACCATCCGCAACGGCCTGGTGGCGGCGCCCGACCTGGTCGAGGCCGGCCCGGGACCGCGGCCCGCGAGCGTTGGCGCCGTGCCGATGACCCTAGCCGGCCCGACGGCCGCCCGTGGTCCTGCCGTCGACGACGACGCGGCGGTGGGTTCGAGAAAAGGGGCGGAGGCCGAGGTCAACGCCGCCGCCCTCCGGAGCCAGCCGCGAGCCGCGGCGGCGGGTCATCCGCGGCTCGAAGGCGCGGGCCTCGAGCGCTCGGACGCGGCCGCTCTGGCCGTGGGCAAGTCGCTGGAGCCCGCCCTGGCCCCCGACAGCGCACTCCGGGAGGCGGCGCCCGCGCGGCGCTCGATCTTCGACAACACCGACAAAAGCGCGAACGGCAGAGACCGTTCGGACAAGCGATAGAAAACCCGAGGAGAGATGACGATGAAGACTCTTAGAACCACCCTTTGGATTTCGACCGGCCTCTTCGGGCTCTGCGCGCTCGTCGCCGTGCCCGCGACCGCGGACCAGGTGATCAACGACGACCTGATCGTCGACGGCTCGGTCTGCGCCGGCTTCGACTGCGTCAACGGCGAGTCGTTCGGCTTCGACACCCTGCGGCTCAAGGAGAACAACCTCAGGATCCGCTTCTTCGACACGAGCAGCTCGGCCAGCTTCCCGACCAGGGACTGGCAGATCACCATCAACGACACGTCCAACGGCGGCCAGGAGAAGTTCTCGATCGACGACATCGACGGCGGCCGGACGCCGTTCACCATCGAGGCGAACGCCCCCAGCCACTCGCTCTACGTCGACGACGGCGGCCGCATCGGCCTCGGCACCTCGACCCCGGTAGCCGAGGTCCACATCAAGGACGGCGATACCCCCACCCTGAGGCTCGAGCAGGACGGCTCGTCCGGCTTCACCGCGCAGACCTGGGACGTGGCCGGCAACGAGACCAACTACTTCATCCGCGACGCGAGCAACGGCTCGAAGCTGCCCTTCCGGATCCGGCCGGCCGCGCCGACGAGCTCCATCGACATCGCCGCCAACGGCGACGTCGGCATGGGGACCTCGTCGCCGTCCCGTCAGCTCCACATTACCCGCTCCGATGCCGCCCAGACCCGGGTCCTGGTGGAGAACACCAACGGTACCGCGCAGAACACCGGCTACCAGATGTCGAACAACTTGAATCTGTGGAACAACCTGGTCAATACCAACGGTAACTGGGTCGTGTCGGTTGCCGGCAGCGGCGTCAACGAGCTCGAGGTGGACGCGAGCGGCAATCTGTTCATCCGGGCCGTCTGCAACGAAAACAGCGCATTCGGGGCCGGCACCGGCTCCTGCGCCGACTACGTCTTCGAGCCCGACTACCCCCTGATGCCGCTCGACGAGGTGCGCGCCTTCATCGCCCTCAACAAGCACCTGCCGAACGTCCCGAGCGCCGACGAGATCAAGGCCAAGGGTGTCAACCTGCAGTCGCACCAGGGGCGGCTGCTCGAGAAGGTGGAGGAGCTGTTCCTCTACACGCTCGAGCAGCAGGAGACCATCGACGCCCTCACGGCGCGCCTCCAGGCCCTCGAGACGCCCGAGTAGCCGCTCGGCGTCGAGAGCTCGAAGCCCGGGCC
>JBFGLX010000277.1:0-4960 GCA_041575955.1 Thermoanaerobaculia bacterium | reverse complement strand
ACCAGCACCTTGCCCCCCTGGTGGCCGCACTTCTTGCTGCCCGGCCGCTGGTCTTCGATGTGATAGCCCGGCACCCCGGCCTCGACGAAGCGGCGGATCAGGTTGCGCACGTGGGAGTCGCCGCCGTGCCCGGTGTCGGCGTCGGCGATGATGAACGGCCGGAAGTCGCACGGCGGCGCCGCCTGCCGCTCCTCGTCGCTCATCCGCGAGCGCAGGTAGTGCTGATTCCGGTCCGCCGCCAGCAACGCCCGGACGAGCACGGCCGCCTCGTTCGGCACCTGGCTGAGCGGATAGCTGGCGAGGTCGGCGCCCGGGTCCTCGTCGAGCGAGCCCTTCGCCGAGGTCGCCCAGCCGCCGAGGTAGATCGCCTCGATCCCCAGGCGCTTCATCGTCACCGCCTGGCCGGGCGAGTAGGGACCGAAGGTGGTGATGGCGGAGCGCTCGGCGAAGAGCTCGCGCAGCCGCCGGAAGAACTGGTCGGCGGCGTCGTGCGCGACCGCGTATTCGGTGCGGATCGAGCCCTGCTGCGCGACCACCTGCTCGGGGGTGTAGAGACGGGTGATGCCGTCGAAACGCGGCTGGTCGAACCAGTCGCGGGTCCGGGCGAATCTCTGTTGGGACGAAGTCATCTCGTGGCCTCCGGGCTTCAGGCGTCGAAATCGAGGTTGTCGGTGAGGCGGCGTCCGTCGCGGCGGAAGCCGTCCATGAAGCGCGCGATCCGCCGGCGCGCCTCGTCGGGATCGTGATTGCCGAGATTGAGGTTGAGCAGGTCGATGTACCAGGGAATCTTGACCTGGGCGCCCAGGTAGGTCTCGACGATGGCGCGCACGATCGGCAGCGTCGTGCGCTTGGAGTCGTCGTGGACGTCGCGGTCGCCGGCTTCCAGCAGCTTGCGGTGCTCCTCGGCCAGCAGCCGCTCCAGCAGCTCGGCGGTGAGCGGCTCCCCGGCACGCACGCCGGCCTCGACGTCGTCCTCGGTGAAGCGGGCGCTCTTGTGCAGCCACTCCCAGAGAATCGACAGCCGGATCTCGCCGGTCGCCATGTCCTCCATCAGGTAGAGCACCCCGTCGTCGCCGAAGAAGTCGGCCGGCTTGAGCGCCGCGGCCTGGTAGCCGCGCCCGAAGGCGTTGCCGTACTGGAGGCCGACGCTCAAGAGGTCGCGGGCGCCGCGCACCGTGCGGGGGGCGGGCTCGAGCAGGAAGAGGCCGTCGGCGTCGGCCGCGGTGTAGGTCAGGGGCGGGCACGGGCGTCCGAGCTGGTTGTCGGCGCCGGCGCGCTCCCACACCGGTCGAACGATGTGCACCATCTTCCAGTGCGCCACCCATTTGCCGCTCGCCCCGGCGCGCTGCTCGCGCTCGGCCCCGGCGAGCGCGCGCGCCATGCCCGCCTCGACCCCCTCCGGCGAGCCGACCGGGATGTTGGGCTCCATGCCCCCCTGCCAGAGGGCGCAGCGACCGTTCCGGTCGGGCGTGTTGACCGCCCGCAGAACGCGATCCTCGTAGTGGCGCATGTAGCCGTAGGTCATGCCGATGGCGTCGATGTTGGGATTGACGAATCCGGGATCCCAGGCCATGGCGTCGCTGACGCTGTTGATGTAGTCCCAGCGCCCGGTGTTGTAGCCGACGAACCGCCGGCCGAGGGCGGCGCGGATCTCCATCAGCTGGAACGCCGCCTCGACCTGCTCGACCAGAACGTAGGTCTTGATCGCGCCTCCGGACAGTCCGAGGTGGGCCTCGAGCGCCGTCAGGATCTCGTTCCAGAGCGCCGCCTCGGCGGCGACCTGGATCTTGGGCAGGTAGAGGACGATCGACGAGCCGGCGTTGCGCAGGGCCGCGGCGTTGTTGACCACGTAGAGCGCGGCGTCCACGATCGAGGCGGAGAGCCCCTTGCCATCGACCGCGCGCAGGTGACGATCCTCGAGGTGCAGGCCGCGCGCCCGGAAGATCTTGGTGGTGAAGTCGAGCTGGCGGCGCCAGTCGGGCACGATCCGGCGGCCCAGGAAGTCCTCGGACCAGGCGTTCATCGCCGCCGCTACCGTCTCGGCGACGCGCAGGAAGCGCTCGTCGCGGGCGATCGCCAGCTTCAGGTTGCGCTGATTGTCGAGCGACATGGCGCCGAGCTGGCCGAGGGCGTCCTCGCCGTCGAACATCCAGCCGTCGGCGCCCGACAGCAGCGCGTAGGCGACGTTGCGGAGGCTCGACTCGAGCGCCGCGCGCGGCTTCGCGCCCGGTCCCGTCCCCTGGATCCACTGCCGCCGGAGATCGGCCGGAATCTCGCTGCCCTCGAACTCGCCGGCGCGCGCCCGGCGAACGGTGAGATCGGTGCCCGGGACGGCGGCGTCCGGCGGCGGAAAGCCGATCCGGCGACGCTTCTCGGCGCGCTCGCGCCGCCGCTCGATGCGCGCCGCCATCAGCCGCCGTCGGTGGCGATCGAACGGCGCCAGCGCCTCGAGGGCCTCGAGCGCCGCCGGGGTGAGCACGTCCCCGTAGGCCGCGCCGATGCCCCTCCGGATCTCGAGCCTGGCGCTGGTTTCCACGTTCCTGTAGCCGTCCCGTCTCGTCCCTGGTCGGACTCGATCGGCGCCCAGCCTAGCAGTTGACCCGGCGCTCTTCCCTACCCGAAAGCAGGGGGTCGAGCGACGGCTGTGATACCTTGCCCCGGCCCACTTTTCGAGGCCATCTTTCTTCGAGAGGAGTCGAAGATCGTGAAGGTTGCCGGGGACTACGTTTTCGACGCGCCGCAGCAGGAGGTCTGGGACGGCCTGCTCGATCCCGAGGTTCTGGCCGCCACCATGCCGGGCTGCGACAAGCTCGAGCTGACCGGCGAGAACCAGTACGAGGGCGTCCTCAACATCAAGGTCGGCCCCGTGCAGGGGAAGTTCCAGGGCAAGGTCGAGCTCGAGAACCTCGACCCGCCGAGCGGCTACTCGATGAAGGTGAGCGGCCAGGGAGCGCCGGGGTTCGTCAAGGCGACCGCCGACATCCGGCTCGCCGGCGAGGGCGCCAAGACGCGGCTCACCTACGACGGCGACGCCCAGGTCGGCGGCCGCATCGCGAGCGTCGGCCAGCGGCTACTGGAGAGCTCGTCGAAGGCGATCATCAAGCAGAGCCTCGAAGGGCTCAACGAGACGCTCAAGGCCCGCGCCGGTGGCGGCGAGCCGGTCGAGGCGGCGGCGCCGTCGCAGAGCGAGTTCGCCGCCGCGGTGGCCAAGGAGGTCGCCCGGGACCTGGTGCCCCGGCCGGTGCTGATCGCGATCGTCGTGGCGATCGTGCTGGCGATCCTCTACTTCCTGCTGCGCTGACGAGCGGCAAGAAGGGGCCGGCCGGCTGGCGCCCGGCCGACCCCCGAAGCGGCGCGCTCAGAGTGAGCCGTCGATGACCACGGTCGAGCCGTCGAACCGGGTCAGGGTGAAGCCCCCGAAGGGCTCGGGGTAGATCGCGACCTCTTCGTTGAGGATTCGGATCGCGACCTCTTCACCCTGGACGTTGCCCTCCACGTCGTCGGCGCGCCAGTGCACGCCCGACATGTCCCGTCCGAGCGACAGGTTGTGGCAGAGCTTGTTGAGCTCGCCACCGAGGGTCAGCGGCGGGCCGTCGACGCCGGCCACGTACGGCACCAGCGTCAGCCCGTCGTCGGTCGGCTGGACCGGGTCGGGGAACAGGGCGGTCTCGTCGTACCAGGCCTTGAGGATGGTCACGCAGGCGCCGGCCGTGATCGCGTGCCCGGCCGGGAACGACGGGTGGGTGGGGCTGCCGCCGTTGAACATCTGAGGCAGCAGGTAGGTGCCGACGTTGTCGGGGTTGATCTGGCGGTTGAACTCGAAGATCTCGTCCAGCACCACCGAGTTGACCAGCAGGTCGGGGTGAATCGGATAGTCGGCCAGGCCGCTCTTGTGGACGTGCACGCGCGCGCCGCCGCCGTCGGGGCGGATGAACCGGTGCACGTTCCACTTCTGGTACCAGGTGTGGCGCTCGGACTTGTGGGCCTTGCCGATCAGCTCGGTCAGGTGGGCGATGCCGAACGTCGCGAAGCCCCCCTGGCGAATGGAGCCGACGAAGGGATTGGCGGCATCGACCGGCTGCCCGCCGAAACCGAACGCGCCCAGGATCACCAGCATCGCCTTGAAGTACTGCGAGTTGATCGTGTCCTGACCGGCGGTGCGGCCGAGGTCGCGGGCGTTGCGCGGATAGCGCAGCACCGGGTCGCGCGGGTCGGGGCCGGCCGGCGGACCGCCGTTGATCGAGCTGAGCCACGCCGGGAAGGTGGTCAGGAAGTCCTGACCGGGCGCCGCGGTGCTGATCTTGGGGTCGATCGGAATGCCGTCGTACCGGAACGGCGCGTACAGGAACTGCGACACCATCGGGCCGTCGGTGACACCGGGGTAGGCGACGCGAAACAGCTCGTTGGCGCCGATCTGGCCGCCGGTGGCGGGCCCGGTGTAGCCCGAGAACGCCTCCAGGTCGTCGCGCGCCGCGAGCGCCAACGGGTGGCTGTCGTACTGCGAGAACGGCACGTCGCGCAGCAGCGCCATCCAGTAGAGCTCGGCGAGCTGGGCCGCCCACTCGGGGCTGGCGATCGACGGCGGCGCCGCGACGCTCACCGCCGGCGAATCCGGACCCTCCATGGTGAAGGTGAGGCCGCCGAGCGGATTCAGGAAGGTCCGCGTGCCGCCCTTGGGCACGCTCTCCATCTCGGCGAAATCGCCGCTCTCGAGCGCCGACAGCAGCGCCTGATAGGCGCTCGGATCGACCTCTCCGATCGAGTTGTGCGGCAGCGTCTTGGTGAAGTTGCCGATAAACGGATAGAGCTCTTCGTCGCTGTTGGTCGGATGCGAGATCGAGCCGCGCTGCTTCTCGCCGATGGCCGCGTCGTGGCGAAGCTTGAACGCCATGTTGCGCCGCTGGTTCGGCGCCTCGGGGGCGATCTCCACCGCCTCCGCGGCTCCGGGCGCCGCCAGCTT
>JBFGLX010000276.1:0-4988 GCA_041575955.1 Thermoanaerobaculia bacterium | reverse complement strand
TCGAATGGAAAGGGGTGCACGTCCCGGGCGCCGCCCGGTCAGGGCTGGGCGAGCTTACCGGAGCGCCGCCCACTCCGCGCGCAGCTTGCGCCGCATCAGCTTGTTCGACGCCGTGCGCGGCAGCGCCTCGACCAGCCTCAGATCGTGGATCTTGAACAGCGGGTTGAGCTCGGCCTTGAGCAGGCGGCCGAGCTCGCCGAGCAGCCGTTCGCGGTCGATTTCGCCCTTGGGCACCGCGTAGACCACCAGCTGCTCGGCGCCTTCGCCGCCGGGCTGCACCGCCACCGCCGCGCTCTCGTAGACCGCCGGATGGGTGTCGAGCACCTGCTCGAGCTCGAGCGAGCTGACCTTGATGCCGCCCAGGTTCATGGTGTCGTCGGCGCGCCCCTGGGCCTTGTAGAAGCCCTGGTGGAGGCGGGTCATCTGGTCGCCGTGCCGCCGCAGCACCTCGCCGTTGGCACCCGGCGGGGTGCCGGCGTAGTAGACCTCGTGGTGGTCGCGGTTGAGCAGGGTCTGCGACAGGCCGATCGAGGGCGGCACGATGAACAGCTCGCCCATCTCGCCCTCGGCGGCGGGCCGGTCGTCCTCGGCCAGGACCTGGACGTCGAGTCCCAGGCTCGGGGTGGTGAAGGTGGCCGGCGACGCCGGCTGGACGACGGTGCCGGTGATGTAACCGCCGCCGATCTCGGTGCCGCCGCAGTACTCGATCACCGGCGCGCGGTAGCCGGCGCGGCTCATCAGCCAGAGGTAGTCCTCGCGGTTGGACGGCTCGCCGGTGGAGCTGAACAGGCGCACGTCGCGCCACTCGTCGTAGAAGGGCGAGCCGGTCGCGCGCCAGGCGCGCACCAGCGACGGCACCAGCCCGAGGACCGAGACCTCCGACTCGCGCACGAAGCCGGTGAAGTCCTCGCCGGTCGGCGCCCCTTCGTAGAGCGCCATGGTGGCGCCGTTGACGAAGGTCGCGAAGATCAGCCACGGTCCCATCATCCAGCCGATGTTGGTCGGCCAGGCGACCACGTCGGCGGGACCGATGTCCTGGTGGAAGTGGCCGTCCATCGCGCACTTGATGGGCGTCAGATGGGTCCAGGGGATCGCCTTCGGCGTGCCGGTGGTGCCCGACGAGAAGAGGACGTTGATCACCCGGTAGGGGTCTCCGATCACCGGCTCGAACGCGTCGCCGGCGGCCAGGAAGTCGCTCCAGGCGGCGTCGCCGCGACGCAGCTCGAGCTCCGTTCCGGCGTCCGCGGGCACGACGACGGCGCGCGGCGCCCGGGCCTCGCGCAGCTTCGAATAGAGCTCGATCGAGCGGCCGGCGCGAGCGAAGCGATCGACGGTGACGACGCCCGTGGCGCCGCCGATCTCGAGCCGCCGGCGGACTTCGTTCGGCGAGAAGCTGTCGGGGATCGAGATCACCCGGCCGCCGGCGCGCACGGTCCCGAGATACGCGGCGACGCATTCGACGGTCATCGGCATGTAGAGCGCGATCGCCGCCTGCTCGCCGAATCCGGCCGCCACCAGGCCGCCGGCGAAGCGATTGGCGAGCCGGTCGAGCTCGCCGTACGTGACCCGGTGCAGCTCGTCGTCTCCTTCCCGGCCCCAGATGATCGCGGTCTTGCCGGCATCCGCCGTGAAGCAGCTCTCGACCGCGTTGAGCCGGGCCTGGGGCAGCCAGACCGGCTGCGCCGGGTCGTCGCCCTCCAGGATGCGCTCGGCCTGGCGCTCGAACACCACCCCGAGGCGCCGGATGGCCTCCTGCCAGAAGGCGTCGCGCCGGCGGACCGACCAGCGGAAGAGCTCGTCGTAGCCGGTGAAGCCGAGGTCGCGGATCAGCCGCCCGAGGTTCGAGCGCTCGGCGGCCTCGGAGTCGGGCTGCCAGGCCCGCGGCGGACCGTCGGCGTCGATGCGGTTGCGGTAGATGCGCTGGAACTCGCGCCACTGCTCGCTGAACGGCGGCGGGCTGCCGAGCCCGAGCTGCTCGACGTAGCGGCGCCAGCGGCGGTCCTGCTGGCGGCCGAGCTCGCTGAGCCGGCCGCGGCTCATGGCGCTCCGTCCGGCTGGGGCTCGGCCTTGGGCAGGCTGACGACCCTGACCTCCGAGCGCGCGAGCGGCGAGCCGTTGTGCTCCTCGAACCAGGCGATCCCCTCGTGCACCAGGTCGATGGCCAGGCCGTAGTTGCGGGTCGCCGGCGGCCAGGCGATCTCGATCTCCGCCTCGAGCACTTCGCCCGGCGCCACCGAGTCGGGCAGCGGCGTCCGGGCGCCCTCGATCACCTCCACGCCCGTCGCGGTGCGATGGAACAGCTTGTAGCTCAGAAAGACGCCGAGGACGGTGCGGCTGCTCCAGCCGCCGGAGCTGGTGTTGCGCACGGTGACGGTGGCGGTCGAGGTGGTGCCGGCTCCGGCCAGGGTCGGCAGCTCCGAGCCGAGCACCTCGCGCGAGTAGATGTCGCGCGGGATCTGGGCCCGCCCGAGGTAGCGCACCTCGGCCGCCGCGGCGGAGCCGTCCGGAGTCCGGATCGCGAGCCGCAGCAGCCGGGCGTAGAAGACGTCCTCCAGCCGCCAGTGGAACCACATCTGGTGGCGTCGCCAAGCCGGCGCGGCGGCGATCTCGACCACGCCGCGCTCCCCGAACGGTCGCTCGAGCTCGACGGTCTCGCGGCGCCGCCAGTCCTGGTAGTCGAAGAACAGCCGCGGGGCGTCGGAGGCCACCAGGAAGCGCAGCCTTCCGTCGGCGCGGGTGTTGGCGATCTCGATCTCGGTGGCCGGCTGACCGCTCTCGAGCAGGAAGCTGAACTGGCCGAGGCGCTGGAACGGATCGTTGAAGCGCAGCATCTCCCAGCCCCATTCGTGCAGCCAGAAGCGCTCCTTCGAGCCCTCGATGCTCTGCAGGGTCGATTCGAACGGCAGCAGCCTGAACAGGCCGGCGTGCGCGTGCGACTGGCTCGTCCGCTCGGCGAGGCGGGTGCGCCGGACCGAGACGATGGCCGATCCGAGCGCCAGCAGGGCGATCAGCCACGGTACGATCAGCCAGCGCGGCCTGGGCAGCTCCCGCTGCGCCACCAGCAGGGCGGGGTAGGCGGCCAGGAAGTAGCGATTGCCGATCGCCGCGCCGCCGCCGAAGTAGTTGTGCGGCAGAAAGAGGAGATAGAAGAGCGCGATCCCCGCGACCGCGGCGAGCAGCGCCACCGCGACCCGGTCGGGGCGCCGAAGCGCCAGGAGCGCGAACACCAGGGCGGCCGGAAAGTAGAGCAGCACGCCGGTGTGCCGGCCGGCCAGGAAGTAGAGGCTCGAGTAGGCGACCACCCGCGGCCGCGGCTCGGTTCGCAGGCGCACCGTGGCGAGCTCGGTGCCGCCGAGCTGGCGCCGGGCGACGCTCGAGTCGGCGCCGTCGGGGTAGCCGACCTCCGGGCTGAAGGTGGCGCGGGCCGTGCGGTAGGGGTCGGCGGCGCCGGTCAACTGGATCGTCAGCCAGACGGTCAGCAGCGCGGCGAGCACGGCGCCCAGCAGCAGGTACGCCGCCCGCCGCCGGTGGCCGCTCCAGAGCAGGGCGCCGCAGGCCGCCACCGCCAGCAGGGCGTTCGGATAGCGCATCATCGCCGCGAAGCCGAGCAGGGCGCCACCGAGCAGTGGCGCCAGCTTGCCGTCGAAGAACGGCGTGAAGTCGAGCAGCGGGTCAGCGGACTTGCGCACCGCAGCCAGGCCCAGCACCAGCCCCGCCAGCGTGAACGACACCAGCAGGGCGTCGCTCATCCGCCAGGCGAAATACGGCAGCAGCGCCGAGGCGCCGATGAACGTGACCAGGGTGAGTCGGCGGTCGTGGCCCGGCAGGCGCCGAAGGTAGAGCAGCGTCAGCCAGAGGGCTCCGGCCAGCGCCAGGGCGTTCAGGGCGATCGGACCGTAGCGTCCGAGCAGCCGCGAGAACGGGCTCGCCAGCAGCGGATAGAGCAGCGGCTTCGAGTAGGTGATGCCGCGCCCGGTCCGCTGCAGGATCAGCACCCGCTCGCCTTCCGAGGCGGCCGCTTCCAGCCGCGCGCGATCGGCGCTCGCGAAGAGCAGGTCGCCATCCCGGGCCAGGCTCTCGGCCATGGCCATGTAGGTGCCCTCGTCGCCGGTGACCCAGGAGAACGAGTCGCGGAGGCCCATCAGCGAGCCGAAGCCGCCGATGGTGAGGGCGCCGAGGAAGAGCGCGAGCGTCCGGCTGTTCAAGCTGTCGGATCGCCCCTCTCTCCCTCCCCGCCCGCCCGGTACCCGACTCCCTCTCCCGCCCTCGCGGGGGCAGAGGGACGCCCCCGCCCGGTACCGCTCCGTTGAAGAGCTTGGGTCACGTGGCGTTCAGGCGAATGCCAGGTCGAGCAGCGTCTGCTGCTCGAGCTTGTGGGCGGTAGCCGAGCCGGTGGCCGGGCTGGCGCTGGCGGAGCGCTTGATCGTGCGCACGTGGCGGCCACGGGTGAGGCGCTCGAGCCGCGGCTCGACGAAGAACAGCGCGCCCATGTTGGCCGGCTCCTCCTGGACGTAGCGGATGTCGCGGGCGTCGGGGAACTGGTCGAGCGCGGCGGTCAGCTCGGCGGCGGGGAAGGGGTAGAGCTGCTCGATCGTGACGATCGCGGTGGCGCTGTCCTGGCGCTTCTCGCGCTCGGCGCGCAGCTCGTGGACGAGCTTGCCGCTGCAGACCAGGATGCGGCGGGCCGCGGAGACCTCGTCCTCGGGCAGGACGTTCAGGAAGCGGTCGCGCGAGAGCGCCGCGACCGGCGAGGCCGCGCCCTGGTGGCGGAGCATGCTCTTGGGCGTGAAGACGATCAGCGGCTTGCGCCACTTGCGCAGCGCCTGGCGCCGAAGCAGGTGGAAGTACTGCGCCGCGGTGGTCGGCTGGGCGATCTGGACGGCGTCCTCGGCCGCCAGCTGCAGGAAGCGCTCGATGCGGGCGCTCGAGTGCTCGGGCCCCTGGCCCTCGAAGCCGTGGGGGAGCAGCACCACCAGTCCGGACAGCAG
>JBFGLX010000275.1:0-4999 GCA_041575955.1 Thermoanaerobaculia bacterium | reverse complement strand
GGTGTTCGCGGTCAAGCGCCTCATCGGACGCAAGTTCGACGACCCCGAGGTGCAGCGTGCGCGCGAGCTGCTGCCCTATCCGCTGGTCGAGGCGGCCAACGGCGACATCAAGGTCCAGGTCCGGGACCGGCAGTACAGCCCCGAGGAGATCTCGGCCCTGATCCTGCGAGAGATCAAGGAGTTCTCCGAAGAGCTGCTGGGCGAGGAGGTCGAGGAGGCGATCATCACCGTGCCCGCCTATTTCAACGACTCCCAGCGGCAGGCGACCCGCGATGCCGGCCGGATCGCCGGGCTGGAGGTGCTGCGGATCATCAACGAGCCGACCGCGGCGGCGCTGGCCTACGGCGTCGAGGGCGCCGGCAACGCCAGGCGAATCGCGATCTACGACCTCGGCGGCGGCACGTTCGACATCTCGATCCTGGAGCTCTCGGAAGGCATCTTCGAGGTCAAGTCGACCGCCGGCGAGACCTTCCTGGGCGGCGAGGACTTCGACCAACGGATCATGGACTGGCTGATCTCGGAGTTCCAGACCGAGACCGGCGCCGACCTCCGGGGCGACCGGATGGCGCTGCAGCGGCTCAAGGAGGCGGCCGAGCGGGCCAAGTGCGAGCTGTCCGAGCTCGAGGAGACCGCCATCAACCTGCCGTTCATCTCGGCCGACGACGAGGGTCCGAAGCACCTGTCGCGCCAGCTGCGGCGCGAAGACCTCGAGACCCTGGTGCAGGATCTGATCGGCAGGACCGAGGGCCCGTGCATCGAGGCGCTCGAGGCGGCCGAGCTCACTCCGCAAGAGATCGACGAGGTGCTGCTCATCGGCGGCCAGACGCGGACGCCGCTGGTCGTCAAGACGGTCGAGAAGATCTTCGGTCGGACGCCGAACCAGACGATCAACCCCGACGAGGTGGTCGCCATCGGGGCGGCGATCCAGGGCGGCATCCTGCGCGGCGACATCAAGGACATCGTCCTGCTCGACGTGACGCCGCTGTCGCTCGGCGTCGAGACCCACGGTGGCCTGTTCACCAAGCTGATCGAGCGCAACGCGACGATCCCGACCAAGGCGGTCCAGATCTTCACCACCGTGGTCGACAACCAGGCGACGGTGGAGATCCACGTGCTGCAGGGCGAGCGCGAGATCGCCGCCGAGAACAAGTCGCTGGGGCGCTTCGAGCTGGTTGGCGTGCCGCCGGCGCCGCGCGGTGTGCCGCAGATCGAGGTGACCTTCGCGATCGACTCCAACGGCATCGTCAACGTCGCCGCCCGCGATCTGGCGACGAACAAGTCGCAGAGCGTGCAGATCAACCCGGCGGGCGGCCTCGACAAGACGGAGATCGATCGCCTGGTGGAGGAGGCGGAGGAGCACTCGCAGGCGGATCGCGAGCGGCGCGAGAACCGCCGCCTGCGCAACCGGATGGAAGGCATGCTGCTCACCAACGAGCGCGTCTTCGAGCAGTTTGGCGAGATGCTGTCCGACTCCGAGCGCCGCAGCGTGCGCGAGCTGCTGGTCAAGGCCCGCAACTCGCTCACGTCGAGCAGCCGCAACGAGATGGAGACCCTGCTCTTCGACCTGAGCGCCCTGTCGCGCCAGCTCTCCAGCCTGATGTTGGAGAGCATCGAGGACTAGCCCGACCTTCGCACGGACCTTCGCACGGACCTTCGCCCATGGTGCCGCAACTACCTGGATCTGCTGCGTTTCGCTCCTTTCGGGCTGCTCGGCGTATGCCGAATCCGCCGGCGTCGCCCTCGGTCGCGAGGCTGGCATCTCCAGGCGTTTGCGGCCTTCTGGATCGAAGGCTGGTGAGAAGGTCAGGCTGGCCAATGGCGGAGCGTGATGCCCGGTAAGAGGGACTACTACGAGGTGCTCGGCGTCGACCGGCAGGCTTCCGCGCGGGAGGTCAAGTCGGCTTATCGCAAGCTGGCGGTCAAGTACCATCCCGATCGCAACCGCGGCGACCAGGAGGCCGAGGCCCGGTTCAAGGAGGCGGCCGAGGCCTACGCCGTGCTCTCCGACAGCGACAAGCGCGCCCGCTACGACCGCTTCGGCCACCAGGGTCTGGGCGGCGGCGTGGGCGGCTTCGACCCCGCCGTCTTCGGCGACTTCTCGGACATCCTGGGCGACTTCTTCGGCTTCGGCTTCGGCGACCTGTTCGGCGGCCGCAGGGCACGCGGTGGCGGCCAGCCAGGCTCGGATCTGCGCTACGAGCTGCGCCTGTCGCTGGAGGAGGCCGCCTTCGGGGTCGAGAAGAAGCTCGACATCCCGCGGCTCGAGAGCTGCGGCGCGTGCTCCGGCAGCGGCAGCGCCGGCGGCGCCAGCCCGGCAACCTGCCAGGCGTGCGGTGGGCACGGCCAGGTCCGCTTCACCCAGGGCTTCTTCACCGTCGCCCGCACCTGCCCGCAGTGCGGCGGCGAGGGACAGGTGGTCAAGGACCCGTGCACCGAGTGTGGCGGGCAGGGCCGGGTGGAGGTCCGGCGCTCGATCGAGGTCAAGATCCCGGCCGGGGTCGACAGCGGCACCCGGCTGCGCCTGTCGGGCGAGGGCGAGCACGGCCGCCGGGGCGGGCGCACGGGCGATCTCTACGTCGACGTGGTGGTCGAGCCGCATCCGACCCTCCATCGGGACGGGCCCCACGTGCTGAGCGAGCTCGACTTGAGCTATGCGCAGGCGGTGCTCGGCACCACGGCCCGGGTCCAGACCCTGCACGGCGACCAGCCGCTCGAGGTCCCCCCGGGCACCGAGACGGGCAGCCGCTTCGAGCTGGCCGGAAAGGGGATCGAGCGCCTCAACGGCCGCGGCCGGGGCAACCACGTCGTCCAGGTCCGGGTGCGGGTGCCGCACCCCAAGGAGCTCTCGGCCGACCAGCTCGAGCTCCTGCGCGCGCTCGCCGAGCTCGAGGGCAGCGAGGTGCGCGGCGACAAGAAGGTCCTCGATCGGGTCCGCGACCTGTTCGGCTGAGCGCCGGTCCGCCGCCATGCCGGTCCGCTATCGCCGTCTCGTCCTCGGGGTCGGGGCGGCCGATCTCGATCTCGTCAGCGCCGTCCTGTGGGAGCGCGGAACCCTCGGCATCGAACAGCGGGACCGGTCGGTGATCGCCTACTTCGGGGAGGGCGCGCCGTGGCGGGAGGTCGACTGGAGCCGGTACGGTGCGCGCCTGCTGGCCAGCGAGACGCTCGAGGAGCACGATTGGCTGGCGGCCTACCGCGAGCGCGTCCAGCCGCTCGCGGTCGGCGCGCGCCTGATCGTCGACCCGCGCGAGCCGCAGCCCGGCCAGAAGCCGCGGTCGGCGGGCACCGACCGCGCCGGCCGGGAGCGGCAGCTGTTGCGGCTGCCGGCCCGCACCGCCTTCGGCACCGGCAGCCATCCGTCCACGCGGCTGGTCGTCGAGCTGCTCGAGGAGATCGAGCTCGAGGGGCTGAGCGTTCTCGACGTCGGCGCCGGCAGCGGCATCCTGTCGTTCGCCGCGCGGTTGTTCGGCGCCGCCCGGGTGGTTGGAATCGAGGTCGATCTCGGCGCCGCGCTGGTGGCGGCCCAGAATCGCCGCCTGAACGGCATCTTCCCGAGCTTCGTGGCCGGTGGCCCGGGAGCGCTGGCCAGCGTCAGCTCGTTCGATCTGGCGCTGGTCAACGTCCTGCCCGAGCACATCGCGGACGATCTCGGCGCGATCCGGGGCCTGCTGCGGTCCGGCGGCTCGGCGATCTTCTCGGGCATCCTGAGCGATTCCATGCCGGTGGTGCGGGCGCGGCTCGCCCGCGCCGGCTTCATGCCCGCGCGCGAGCGGGCGAGCGCCGGCTGGTCGGCGCTGAGCACCGGGGTCGGCGGCGGATGACGACCCTGCTGGTCTCCGGCGAGCAGCTCGCGGGCGCCTCGGTGAGCCTGGAGGGCGACCCCTTCCGGCACCTGTTCCGGGCGCGGCGGCTGGGTCGGGGAGAGGCGCTACGGGTCGTCGACGGCCGCGGCGGCGCGCGCTGGGCGACGGTGACGGCGGTCGGCCGGCGCCGCGCCGAGCTGCGGCTCGGCGATGCGGCGCCCGCCAACGAGCCGTCGAGGGCGCTGGCGGTCTGGGTGGCGCCGCCGCGCCCCGGCCGTGCCGCTTGGCTGGTGGAGAAGCTCACCGAAGTCGGAGCGCAGGCCATCCACCTCTGGCGTACCGAGCGCGCGCCGCGCCGGTACGGCTCCGCGACGCTCGAGCGGCTCCGGCGGGTGGCGGCGGCGGCTGTGGAGCAGTGCGAGCGCAGCCGGCTGCCGGAGATCGAAGCGCGCTCGTGGGACGACGGCATCGAGCTCCTGGCCGGCTGCGGCCGCCGCTGGCTGCTGACCCCCGGCGCCCCGGCCCCGGTGCCGCTCGCCCCCGGCGACGCCGATCCGGTGGCGCTTCTGGTCGGGCCCGAAGGGGGCTGGACCGAGCGCGAGTCGGCGCTGCTCGAGGCGCTGCCCTGCAGGCCGGTCGGCCTCGGCCCGACCGTGCTGCGGGTCGAGACCGCCGCGGTGGTCGGCGCCGCCCTGGCACTGGTGTCGAGCGGCGATCCGATCGAGTGACCGATTTCATTGGTCCGCCCGCGCGCGACCGCTAGCCTCCTGGAGTCGCCGTCCGTGTTGACTCCCGGAGAACCTGCATGAATATCAACGATCTCCTCAAAGTCGCCGTCGAGCGAGGCGCTTCCGACCTGCACATCAAGGTCGGCGGCCATCCGGTCATCCGGGTGGACGGCGGCCTGGTCCCGATGGTCGAGGTCAAGCGGCTCATGCAGGAGGACACGGTCGCGATGGCCTACTCGATCATGAACGCCCGCCAGAAGCAGCGATTCAAGGAGGATCTGGAGATCGACATCGCCTATTCGGTTCCGGGTCTGGGCCGCTTCCGCTGCAACGTGTTCCAGCAGCGCGGCTCGGCGGGCATGGTGCTGCGCGTCATTCCCGCCCAGATTCTCGGTTTCAAGGAGCTGACCCTGCCGGCGGTGATGGAGACGATCTGCCTGGAGCGACGCGGCCTGATCCTGTGCACCG
>JBFGLX010000274.1:0-5025 GCA_041575955.1 Thermoanaerobaculia bacterium | reverse complement strand
GGCCGCCGAGCCGGTGGATGTTCTCGACCGTGAACTGGGCGACGTTGCCCGAGCCGGAGACCAGGCAGGTCTTGCCGCGGATGCTCTCGCCCCGGGTCTTGAGCATCTCCTCGGCGAAGTAGACGCAGCCGTAGCCGGTCGCCTCCGCGCGAATCAGGCTGCCGCCCCAATCGAGGCCCTTGCCGGTCAGGACCCCGGAGAACTCGTTGGCCAGCTTCTTGTACTGGCCGAACAGGAATCCGATCTCCCGCGGCCCGACGCCGATGTCGCCCGCCGGCACGTCGGTCCGGTCGCCCAGGTGGCGGAAGAGCTCGCTCATGAAGGCCTGGCAGAAGCGCATCACCTCGCCGTCGCTCTTGCCCTTGGGCTCGAAATCGGCGCCCCCCTTGCCGGCGCCGATCGGCAGGGTAGTGAGCGCGTTCTTGAAGGTCTGCTCGAACGCCAGGAACTTGAGCACCCCGAGGTTGACGGTCGGGTGGAAGCGCAGGCCGCCCTTGTAGGGGCCGATGGCGCTGTTCATCTCGACCCGGAAGCCCCGGTTGACCTGGATCTCGCCGGCGTCGTCCACCCACGGGACGCGGAAGACGATGGTGCGCTCCGGCTCGACCAGGCGGCGCAGGATGCGCCCGTCGCGGATCTCGGGGTAGCGGTCGAGGATCGGGGTGAGCGACTCGATCACCTCCTGAACCGCTTGATGGAACTCGCGCTCGCCCGGGTTTCTGGCGATCAGCAGGTCCATGAACTCCGCGGCGCTATAGGCCATCCGAACGCCCCCCCTTTCGATGAACCGGTCCCCCCGCCAGGCCCGGCTGCCGATCCTACAGAGGTCGTGCGCGTCCTGTCATCCGCTCGGCCGAGTAGCGGATCCGTTTGCCTAGATGCCCCGGGCGCGAGCCGGTCCAGGCCGGGGCACCCCGGCAAACGGACCCACGGGTAGTTAGACGCGAGCGTCGGGAGTAAGATAGTCTGCCAGGAGTCAGATGCCCGGGCAGGACATAGCTTTCACCCTCAACGGACAAGCTCGTCGGGTCAGCGTTCGGGAAGGCGAGAGCCTGCTCGACACGCTCCGCGAGCGCTGCGGCGTGCGCTCGACCAAGGACGGCTGCCAGCCGCAGGGCCAGTGCGGCTGCTGCCTGGCGCTGGTCGACGGCGTGCCCAAGACGACCTGCGCCGTGCCGGCGGTCAAGGCGGACGGCAAGGAGCTGGTGACCCTCGAGGGCTTCGACGAGGACGAGCGGCGGCTGATCGCCAGGAGCTTCGTCGCCGTCGCCGGCCTGCAGTGCGGGTTCTGCATCCCCGGGATCGCGGTGCGCGCCAAGAGCATGCTCGACAAGGAGCCGAACCTCGACCGGCAGCAGATCGCGCAGCGGCTCGCGGGTCATCTCTGCCGCTGCACCGGCTACACCAAGATCCTCGACGCGATCGAGCTGCTGGCCAGGGCGCGGCGCGGCGAGGCGGTGCCCGAGCCGTGCCAGGACGGCCGCGTCGGCAGCTCGCTCGCCCGCTACACCGGCGAGGAGCTGACGCTCGGCGACCAGCCCTACGTCGGCGATCTGGAGCTGCCGGGCATGCTCTACGGCGCCGTCCTCCTGTCGCCCCACGCCCGCGCCAAGGTGCGCGCGATCGACACTTCCAGGGCGAAGAAGGTGCCCGGCGTGATCGCGGTCGCCACCGCCGAGGACGTGCCCGGCGACCGCTGGTACGGCCTGGTCTACAACGACTGGCCGGGCTTCGTCGCGATCGGCGAGGAGGCCCGCTGCGTCGGCGACGTGATCGCGGCCGTGGCCGCCGCCAGCCGGGCCCAGGCGCGGGCGGCGGTCGAGCTCATCGAGGTCGACTACCAGGTCCTCGAGCCGATCCTCGATCCGGAGCGGGCGCTCGAGCCCGGCGCCCCGCAGGTCAACCCGAAGCACGACAACCTGCTGTCGGAGACCCGGGTCGTGCGCGGCGACGCCCAGCAGGCGCTCGCGGCGAGCGCCCACGTCGTCAGCGGCACCTGGACCACCCAGCGCATCGAGCATCTCTACCTCGAGCCCGAAGCGGCGGTGGCGGAGCCCCTCGCCGACGGCCGGATCCGCCTCTACACCCAGGGCCAGGGCATCTTCGACGATCGCAGCCAGGTGGCCTCCTTCCTGGGCGTCCCGGAGGATCAGATCGAGGTCGAGCTCATTCCCAACGGCGGCGCCTTCGGCGGCAAGGAGGACATGTCGATCCAGGCCCAGACGGCGCTCCTGACGCGGATGACCGGCCGGCCGGTGTCGCTCACCCTGTCGCGGGAAGAGTCGATCCGGCTCCATCCGAAGCGGCATCCGATCAAGATGGACTACACCGTCGGCTGCGACGAGGAGGGCCGGCTCACCGCGGTCAAGGCGAGGATGATCGGCGACTCGGGGGCCTACGCTTCGGTCGGCTCCAAGGTCCTCGAGCGGGCCGCCGGCCACGCCTGCGGGCCCTACAAGGTGCCCAACGTCGACGTGGTCTCGAAGGCGGCCTACACCAACAATCCGCCCTGTGGCGCGATGCGCGGCTTCGGCGCCAACCAGGCGCACTTCGCCATCGACGGCGCGCTCGACCGGCTGGCCGAGGAGGTCGGCCTCGACGGCTGGGAGATCCGCTGGCGCAACGCCGTGGCGGTGGGCGACACGTTCTCAACGGGCCAGGTGCTCGAGAAGTCGGTCGGCCTCAAGGAGACGCTGACCGCGGTCAAGGAGAGCTACTACGCCGCCCGCGAGCAGGGGCGCGCCGTCGGCATCGCCTGCGGCATCAAGAACAGCGGCATCGGCAATGGCGCCCGTGAGTGGGGCTCTGCTCGCCTGGTGGTCGAGCCCGACGCCACGGTCTCGCTCTACAACGGTTTCACCGAGATGGGGCAGGGCTTGCTGACGGTGCTGATCCAGTGCGCGGTCGAGGTGACCGGCCTGCCGGCCTCGGTCTTCCGGGCCAAGGTCAGCTCCGAGCATCCGCTCGGCTCCGGTCAGACCACCGGCTCGCGGGGCACGCTGCTGGGCGGGCGCGCGGTGATCGACGCCGCCGGCAAGCTCAAGGCCGACCTCGACGCCGGCTCGACCCTCGAGGAGCTGGCGGGCCGGGTCTACGCCGGCGAGGTGGTGATCGACGACACGACCGCCCCCGGCCAGGAGACCGACAAGATCAAGACCCACACCGCCTACGGCTTCGCCACCCAGGTGTGCATCCTCGACTCGGAGGGCAAGATCGAGCGCTTCATCGCCGCCCACGACGTCGGGCGGGCGATCAACCCGGCGTTGTGCGAAGGCCAGATCGAAGGCTCGGTGCACATGGGCCTGGGCTACGCGCTCACCGAAGACCTGCCCTGCCCGAACGGCATGCCGGCCACCTTCAAGCTGCGCGAGCTGGGGGTGATCCGCGCCCGCGAGATGCCCGAGATCGACGTCGTCCTGGTCGAAGATCACGAGCCGGAGGGGCCGTTCGGCGCCAAGGGCGTCGGCGAGATCGGGCTGGTGCCGACCGCCGCGGCGGTCGCCGGGGCGCTCGAGGCGTTCGACGGCGTTCGCCGCTACGCGCTGCCGATGAAGGACTCGGCAGCCGCACGGGCGATGGGCGTCGGCCGGATCCGGAGTCTGGGCCAGTAGAGTCGTGGGCGTGACCGCGCCCGAAGCACAGACGCCGATGACGCTCGGGCCGGACCGGCACGGCCGCGTGCTGACCGCTGCCGCGGGCCGGGTGCTCGGCTTCGGGCCGCCGACGGCGCCAGACGCCGGGGGCTCGCCCGACTGCGCCGACTGCGAGATCCGGCCCGGTGGCGTCAACGCCCACACGCACATCTACAGCGGCCTGGCGCCGCTCGGCATGCCGCCGCCCGCGCCGCCACCGGAGAGCTTCGTCGAGATCCTCGAGCGCGTCTGGTGGCGCCTCGACCGGGCGCTCGACCGCGAGACCCTGGGCGCCTCGGCCCGCTACTACGTCGCCGAGTCGCTGCTCGCCGGCACCACGACCCTGGTCGATCACCACGAGTCGCCCGAGTTCATCGACGGCTCGCTCGACGTGCTCGCCAACGCCTGTGCCGAGCTCGGCATGCGCGCGGCGCTCTGCTTCGGCGCCACCGAGCGCAACGGCGGCCAGGACGAGGCTCGCCGGGGCCTCGAGGAGTGCCGGCGCTTCATCGACGCCAACGACCGCGAGCTGCTCAGGGGTCTGGTGGGGCTGCACGCTTCGTTCACGGTCTCGGACCGCACGATCCGCCGGGCGGGGGAGCTCTGTCGGCAGCTCGGCGCCCGGATGCACGTGCACGTGGCCGAGGACGGCGCCGACGTCGAGGACGCGCGCGAGCGCGGATTCGCCGGGCCGCTCGAGCGGCTCCTGGAGCTCGGTGGCCTGCCCCGCGGCTCGCTGCTGGCGCACGGCGTCCATCTCGACGCCGCACAGGTGCGGCGGGCCGCGGACAACCGCGTCTGGCTGATCCAGAATCCGCGCTCGAACCGCGGCAACCGGGTCGGCTACCCGCGGGCGCTCGGCGAGAGCCGCCGGGTGGCCATGGGCACCGACGGCTACCCGTCGCGGCTCGCCGAGGAGGCCGAAGCGCTGCGCAGCGAGGCGGCCCTGCACGGCGACGACCCGGAGGCGGTCGAGCGCCGGATCGAGGCCGGCCACGCGCTCGCTGCCGAGCTCTTCGGCATCGAGCTCGCGCCGCTCGAAGCGGGCGCCGCCGCGGACGCGGTCGCGTGGGGACCGGAAGGCGTGCGGCACGTCGTGGTGGGCGGCCGCCTGGTGGTCGAAGATGGCCGCCTGCTCGGGGGCGACATCGAGGAGATCCGGGCCGCCGCGGCCGCGGCCGCCCCCAGGCTCTGGGAGCGGATGGCCGAGCTGGCCTGACATGACGGGAGGACGCGCAGACCGATGCCCACACTAGGACTCGAGACCGAGATCGTCGACGAGGAGATCTACCGCAACAGCGTCGAGCGCTTCCGCGAGGCGCGGATCGCGCTGCCGACCTTCGCCGAGCTGGCCGAGCCGCGGCACCTGCCCGAGGCGGTTCTCGGGCGGCTC
>JBFGLX010000273.1:0-5045 GCA_041575955.1 Thermoanaerobaculia bacterium | reverse complement strand
TGCGGCTTCGCGGTCGGCGTGCTGTCGGGGGACACGGTCGCGCTCTCGGCGGTGCCCGCCGATCTTGACGCCGACGACGCCGAGCGGCTGCTGCTCGGCCTCGCCCAGGAGGACGACGAAGGGGCGGCCGGCGACCCCGAGTCGCTGAAGGCGCGCATCCTCGACTCGCTGGCGGCGAGCCTTGCCTGCCGCTCGGCGGTCAAGATGCACGAGCCGATGCCGGCCGAGGCGATGGAAGCGCTGATCGCCGAGCTGTTCGCCGCCGAGCAGCCCTACGCCTGCCCGCACGGCCGGCCGATCGTGCTGCGCATGGGCGACCGCGATCTCGAAGAGCGCTTCGGACGGAGATGAACGCTGCCTAGGGATCCGCTACGGGAGTTCCAGCGCCGCCTGGGGACGCGCTTCTGGCGCCGTCACCTGCTCGAGAAGGCGCTCACCCACCGCTCCTTCGCCAACGAGCAGGGCCTCGAAACGAACTACGAGCGGCTCGAGTTCCTGGGCGACTCGGTGCTCGGCCTGGTGGCGGCGGAGTGGCTGTTCGCGACCCAGCCCGGCATGCCCGAGGGGGGCCTGTCGGAGCTCAAGTCCTACCTGGTGAGCCGGCCGGTGCTGGCCGAGCACGCGCTCGCCATCGGACTCGGCGAGGTCCTCAAGCTGGGGGTGGGCGAAGAGCGCTCGGGGGGCCGCGCCAAGCCCTCGCTGCTCGCCGACGCGATGGAATCGGTGGTCGGCGCGCTGTTCCTGGACCGCGGGCTCCGGCGCTGCCGCAAGATCCTGATTCCGATGTTCGAGGCAGCGCTCGAGCGGCGCCGGACGCTCGGCTCGAGCGACGCCAAGACCCGGCTCCAGGAGGTGGTCCAGGCGCGCTCCTGGGCGCTTCCCGAGTACCGTCTGGCGGCCGAGGAGGGGCCCGACCACCGCAAGCGGTTCCTGGTCGAGTGCTGGATCGAGGGGCGGCAGCGCGGCTCCGGCAGCGGCCGCTCCAAGAAGCTCGCCGAGCAGCGGGCCGCCGCCAACGCCCTCGAGAGCCTGACCGACGCCGACGGCGAGTAGGGGAGGGGTCGACGGCGGCGCATTGAGTCTGCCAGTCCGGCCGAGTATCCTTACCCGCTGGAGTCGGCCATGGCAGCCACCATCAGGGAACTTCCGCAGCGTGTCGGCGACAGCGTCGAGCTGGCCGGCTGGCTGGTCAAGAAGCGGTCGAGCGGCAAGATCGGTTTCCTGCAGATCCGCGACGGCAGCGGCGAGGTGCAGGGGGTGGCCAGCCGCGCCGAGCTCGACGACGCCTCGTGGCGGGCGGTCGAGGCCCTGACCCAGGAGTCGACCCTGCGCGTGCGCGGCACGGTGCAGGCGGACAAGCGCGCGCCGAGCGGCGTCGAGATCCATCTTTCGGCGGTCGAGATCCTCGACCTGAGCGAAGAGTTTCCCATCTCGCCCAAGGAGCACGGCGTCACCTTTCTCTCCGAGCAGCGCCACCTGTGGCTGCGCTCCAGCCGGCAGCGGGCCGCGCTGCGGGTGCGCAGCGAGGTCAGCCAGGCGATTCGCGACTTCTTCTACGAGCGTGACTTCGTCCTGATCGATTCGCCGATCCTGACGCCGGCGGCCTGCGAGGGCACCTCGACCCTGTTCGAGACCGACTACTTCGGCGAGCCGGCTTACCTGAGTCAGTCGGGACAGCTCTATCTCGAGCCGGCGGCGGCCGCGCTCGGCAAGGTCTACTGTTTCGGGCCGACCTTCCGGGCCGAGAAATCGAAGACCCGGCGGCACCTGATGGAGTTCTGGATGGTCGAGCCCGAGGTCGCCTTCCTCGAGTTCGGTGGCCTGTGCGACCTGGCGGAGGAGTTCGTGTGCGCGCTGGTGGCGCGGGTGCTGGAGCGCTGCGGTCCCGAGCTCGCGACCCTCGAGCGCGATCGCTCGCGCCTCGAGACGGTGACGCCGCCCTTTCCGCGCATGACCTACACCGAGGCGGTCGAGACGCTGCGCGCCGACGGAATGGCGGTGGAGTGGGGCGACGATTTCGGCGCCGACGAGGAGACCGCCCTGGCGAGCAAGCACGGCAAGCCGGTTCTGGTCACCCACTTCCCGGCGGCGATCAAGGCCTTCTACATGGAGCCCGATCCGGCCAATGCCGACCAGGTTCTGGGCGTCGACGTCCTGGCGCCCGAGGGCTACGGCGAGATCATCGGCGGCAGCCAGCGCATCCACGATCACGACCTGCTGCTCGAGCGGATCCGCGCGCACGAGCTGCCGCTCGAGGCGTTCAAGTGGTACCTCGACATCCGCAAGTACGGCAGCTTTCCGCACAGCGGCTTCGGCATGGGCATCGAGCGCTTCGTCGCCTGGGTCACGGGCCTGCCGCACCTGCGCGAGACCATTCCGTATCCGCGCATGCTGAACAAGATCTACCCGTAGAGAGTTTCATCGGATCTCCCCCCTCACCCTCTCCTCCGCCCGGCACCCGACTCCCTCTCCCACCCACATGGTGGGAGAGGGACGCCCCCGCTCCCGACTCGACGGGCGGCGGAGTAACGCTGGCGGGAAGGGGATCGAGTCGGTATCGTTCGGCGGTGCGCCCCGCGGTCGGCATCTATGGCGTCCTGGCGGTCTTGATTCTGATCTGGGGGACGACCTGGTCGGTGATCCGGATCGGCCTCGACGGGATCCCGCCGCTCACCGGGGTGGCGTTGCGCTTCGCGATCGCCGGCTCGGTGCTGCTCGTCATCGGCCGCCTGTTCGGCATCGGGCTGCCGCGCGGGCCCCGCATCCGGCGGTTGTGGGCGATCGAGACCCTGTTCGGCTTCGTGGTCTCGTACGGCGTCGTCTACTGGGCGGAGCAGTGGGTGCCGTCGGGCCTGGCGGCGGTGCTCTTTTCGACCTTCCCGATCTTCGTCGCCATCCTGGCGCACTTCGCGCTCGAGGGCGAGCCGCTGCGAGCCGCGGCCCTGGTCGGGCTGGTGCTGGGCGTCGCCGGCGTGGCGGTGATCTTCTCCGAGGATCTCACCGCCCTGGCCGGTCCGGGCGTCGCCACCGCCGCCGCGGTGCTGCTGGCCTCGCCGATCGCCGGGGCGGTGAGCCACGTCGCGGTCAAGAGGTGGGGCGGCGGCTTTCATCCGGTCCACCTGGCTTCGGTGCCGATGCTCGCGACCGCGGCGATCGTGGGCATCCTGGCGTTGCTGGTCGAGCGCGGCCGGCCGCTGGTCTTCGACGGTCGCTCGGTGGGCGCCCTGCTCTATCTGGCGCTGCTCGGCTCGGTGGTCACCTTCACGCTCTACTACTGGCTCCTGGCCAGGCTGCCGGCCACCCGCCTGTCGCTGATGACCTACGCGCTGCCGATCGTGGCCCTGACGATCGGCATCGTGGCGTTCGACGAGCCCTGGTCGACGCGGATCTTCGCCGGTTCGGGCCTGGTGATCGTCGGAGTGGCGTTGGCCGGCAGGCGGCCGTCTCGCGCCGCCGGCCCTTGACGGAACGCCGCCGCGCGGCGATAATTGACCCGTTGGTCAATAGTCGGTGCGATGGTACTCTCGCACCGGTCGCGGCGGAGAATTACTCTACAAGAGAAGGCAGGTACCGGCATGGGAAAAGGCACCGTTCGGCAGGTCAGTGAAGAGCAGGCGCGGCAGGTAGCGGAGGAGTCGCGTCAGACCACCTGGGACCAGCCGAGCTTCATGAGGGAGATGTTCCTCGGCAACTTCCGCCTCGACCTCATTCACCCGTACCCGGAGGCGCCGGAGGACGGCGCCGAGTTCCAGGCCTTCTACCAGGCGATGGACGACCTGCTGCGGAACCGGCTCGACCCGATCGAGATCGACGTCACCGGCGAGTACCCGCCGGACATCGTGGACAGCTTGAAGAAGCTCGGCGCCTTCGGGATGAAAATCCCCAAGCAGTACGGTGGGCTCGGCTTCAGCATCCGTCAGTACCAGAAGGTCATGCACCTGGTCGGCAGCGTCGACGCCAACATCGGCGCGCTGCTGTCGGCGCACCAGTCGATCGGCGTGCCGCAGCCGCTCAAGCTGTTCGGATCCGAGGAGTTGAAGTCCAAGTACCTGCCGCGCTGCGCCCGAGGCGAGATCTCCGCCTTCGCGCTCACCGAGCCCGACGTCGGCTCGGACCCCGCGCGCATGAGCACCACGGCCGCGAAGACCCCCGAAGGCGACTATCTCCTCAACGGCACCAAGCTCTGGTGCACGAACGGCACGATCGCCGACCTGCTGGTGGTGATGGCGCGCGACGCCGACGGCAAGATCAGCGCCTTCGTGGTCGAGACCGCCTGGCCCGGAGTCGAGGTGGAGCGACGCTGCCACTTCATGGGGCTCAGGGCGCTCGCCAACGCCGTCATCAGCTTCACCGACGTCCGGGTGCCGGCCGAGAACCTGATCGGCCAGGAGGGGCGCGGCCTCAAGATCGCGCTCACCACCCTCAACGACGGCCGGCTGTCGATCCCCAACATGTCGGTCGGTAGCGGCAAGTCGGCGATCGAGATCTGCCGGCGCTGGACCGCCGAGCGCGTCCAGTGGGGCAGGCCGGTCGGCAAGCACGAGGCGATCTCGCACATGCTGGCCGACATGGCGGCCTACATCTTCGCCATGGAGGCGATCGTCGAGCAGACGATCGAGATGTCCGACAGCCACCGCTTCGACATCCGCCTCGAGGCCGCCGCCTGCAAGGAGTGGGTCACCTACCGGATGTGGGAGATCGTCGACGACACCATGCAGATCCGCGGTGGCCGCGGCTACGAGACCGAGAGCTCGCTGGCCGCGCGCGGCGAAGAGCCGATCGGGGTCGAGCGGATGATGCGCGACTACCGCATCAACAAGATCTTCGAAGGCTCGAGCGAGATCATGCACCTGTTCATGGCTCGCGAGGCGGTCGACAAGCACCTGCAGGTGGCCGGCGACCTGATCGATCCGCGCAAGAGCATCGGCCAGAAGCTGGGCGCCCTGATGCGCAGCGCCGCCTTCTACGTCGGGTGGTACCCGACCCGCTGGCTCGGCTGGGGCCGCTGGCCGCGCTACGCCGAGTTCGGCGACCTGGCCAAGCAC